>JBDLHW010000255.1:0-2211 GCA_039715155.1 Campylobacterota bacterium
ACTCATCTACATTAATTGATGATGCTTTTTGTAAAAACAATTTATTTGGTTCTTCATTTCCATGATCAACATAGTATGAACCGATAAATGTTGGGTTTTTAATGTATTGTGCTGTTTCTAGCTCTTCTTTATTTACAAGAATTAACATTTCACGAGTATCTTTAGGGTTATGTTTTTTGTAAACTAAAGTATTAAAACGTAAAATAAAATCAACACTTCCTATATACTCACTCTCCTCGTCTTCTGTGTAGATAAGAGGTGCTGTAGAAACCATCATTATTCCACCTCTTGTGACTTCAGCACCTATAAATGGTTTCATGTTTTTTTGAACCGTTTTGATACTATTTCTCATTCCTACATCCGCACCATAGGCTTTTTTGTCCCAAGATTTAACATAAGAAGTAGACATTAAATCAACTATCTGAATTAATGGATTTTCAAAAGAGTGATTCTTCACCAAAACTTCTCGGAGTGTAAATATCTCTTCAAATATTGCATCCCTATCTTCATCATACATGTTATTAACAACAACACCGTTGTTTGCAATTGATATAACTATATTCTTGAGGGCTTCTAATTTATTATTTAAATCTTTAGTGATATTACTTTTAAGGGATTGTCTCTCTTTTGTATATATTGACTCTTCAATTGAGTCTATTTGAGAGTACATAACAAAAGATAGAATAACAAAAACAAAGAGTATAACAGGTATTAGAGCAATTAATAGCTTAGTTAGAAGCGTTAGGTTTTTTACTTTCATTTTCAATGAATTCCTTATAATGTTATAATTAATCATTATAATAACGGGGTTTTGTAAAATTTGTGTTAAATCAACTTATTTTTAACCATAGATAAAACCATAGGTATATTTAAACCATCATTGTGAAAACCTTCGTAGTGGCAAGCTTCGCATTTGTCACCAATAGGACAGATGTCATTCTCTATAACTTCTTCTAGAGTTTTTAAGTTGTTCTCCTTTACACATTCTGCCATCTCTTTTACGGTAACACTGTTACATACACATATTTCTGTGTCTAAATCAACCATTAGTTTCTCACTTGTAAAATTTTATTTTATTTTAGACAAAAAAAGTTTAAAACTTGTTATAATTTTTTTTTATTTACAAAGTGGTTGAATTAATGTTTAAAAAAATAATTTTTTTATTTCTTCTTATTGCAATTTTTTTATCTGTAGGTTTGATTTATAATAAAGGAAAGATAAAAGAAGAAAAAATATATCATATCTTAGATCAGCTAACTCTTGCACTTGACTCTGAACTGAAGTCTCGTCAGATGGATGATTTGGAAATGGCTCTACTTCTCTCTAAAAATGAGGGATTGGTGAATGCACTGGAAAATGATGATGAAGATTTGGGTTATGAGATACTTTCAGATATCACTAATACGATCAAAGAGAACACTTCAAGACGCATAAGATCGCAGGTTATAACAAGTGAGTATAATATTTTTGCAAGAAGCTGGGATGATGTCTATGCAGGTATGCCCATAGGTGATTTCAGGACAGATCTTGAGTACTTTAAAACGCATGATACTCCCCGTGCTTCAGTTGAGGTAGGAAGAAGACTTGGTATTAAAGCTACTGTACCAATATATAAAGATGATCTCTTTCTTGGTTTTGTGGAGGCTATTTCATTTTATAAATCTATGACAGAGTTTTTTAGCTCTATGGGGGTTGACCTCTATGTACTTTTAGATGTTAAACATATGGATACGGCAGTATTGATGAGTGAAAATCTCACTATAGATGATTATGTTGTATCAAACAGAAATTATAACTACTCTCATGTTCAAACTTTAAACGCAGTGGATTTTAAAGAGTTAAAATTAAATCAAGTACTATATAAAGATAATAAATATATATTTTATAAGACGATGTATGATGGTAGCTTTAAGGCTATAGGAGCTTATCTCTTTGTTCTGCCTGAGAGGTATTTAGAATATTTTAGAGATCCAGAAGATGACATCTCCTTTTTAATCAACGTAACACGAAGTGGTCTTTATGATGTGGTTAAAGAGGAGAAGTATGAAAAAAATATATATGATGAGTACTCTGCAGATTCTATGGTCTATCTTCAGGATGTTATAGATAAAGAGGATAGAGAGCTGTTTTTGGATGAAGCATATGATAAGTTTGATAAGTACTCTAAAGATGAACTCATTCAGATGATGTTAGAGAGAAAGATTGTTAAAA
>JBDLHW010000256.1:0-2196 GCA_039715155.1 Campylobacterota bacterium
CCACGCTCTTACAATATAAAGAACATTTTATCACCACAGCTATCTCAAGCATACTTTTAAATATCGCAATGATAGGTGCACTTCTAATATATATGAACAATGACCCAAAAACTGTTGCTTATGCGCTAAGTATCTCTGTACTTGTAGGGGGAGCATTACAAGTGCTGTTACATATCTATAGTATAAACAAGTTAAGACTGCATAGACTACTCATAGGTGGATATAAATATAAGAACGAAAAGAATATCGATGCAGAAAAAAAGAAATTTACAAAACTTTTTATTCCAGCTGTCTGGGGTAATTCCAGTATGCAGATCAATTCATTTGTAGGGACCATGCTTGCTTCATTTTTAGTGACTGGATCTATCTCGTACTTAGCGTATGCCCAGCGTATCTTTCAACTGCCTCTTGCTCTTTTTGCCATCGCTACAGCAACAGCACTATTTCCAAGTATTTCAAAAGCACTGAAAAACAATCATGAAGAGGTTGCCTATGCAAACCTCAATAAAGCTTTTTGGCTTCTCTCTTTTGCCTTAGGCTTTGCTACTCTTGGTGGTGCGATGTTGTCTGAACCTGTGATATGGTTACTTTTTGAAAGAGGTAGGTTTGTAGAATCACAAAGTGTTGAAACAGCAAAAGTGCTCAGTATGTTTATGCTTGGTCTACTTCCTTTGGGTCTTGCCAAACTCTTTTCACTCTTTTTGTATGCATCCTACAGACAGGCCAAAGCCGCAAAAATAGCCACGATCTCTGTGGTCGTGAACATCATAGCCTCACTTTTACTCATGAAACCTTTAGGTGCGATGGGTATTGCATTAGCGGGGAGTATTGGTGGGTGGGTGCTCTTTATACTGACTGTAAAAGAAGTAGGATTTGACAAGTTCATAAACATCATAAAGTCAAAGATGTCACTTTATCTTATCTTATCACTCAGCGTATTTGCTCTTATACTTTATTATATGAACATTTTGATACTAGATTATATACGGTAATTATTTTTAGAGGTGCCCTTTATTTCTCTTCAGGAAATTCATTATAATACGCTTTTGGAAGTATTTGTGTTTCATAATAGTTTTCTGAAGACATAAAATATTCATCATCTATATGAATATCGTCTGAAAGTTCCTTATATTTTTTTTCTACTTCTATTCTTGAGCTTTCATGCGCCACTTTCCCAGTAGAACTGTACCCTATGATCTTACCATCATCATTAAATTTTGCATGCATATATGATAATGTCCAAAAGTATGATCCATCCTTACATAAATGTTTGAGGTATCCCCTCCATATCGTTCCAGTGGTTATGATTTTCCACATCGCCTTTAAAACACCTTTTGGCATATCCGGATGCCATACCATATGGTAAGATTGTCCCATAAGTTCTTCTTCAGAAAAACCTAAAAGTGCAATGTATCTCCTGTTAGCATAAACCATATTCCCTTCCAAGTCTGTCTCAACAATAAATACACTTTCATTAAAAACTGTGATCTCTTTATCAGTTGGGGTTGCTTGTACTATGCCATCAGTATTATTTATCATTTAAGAGCCCTTTTTCATATAAACGCTTCATTCAGTTTTAAAAATTACGATCAATTAGTTTAAATTATACTTTATTAAAAATTAAAAAACAAGACTAACCATACTTTAGCTATAATCATGGCAATAATATTAAAGGTTATACTATCTCTATGTACATTTATGACAGCGTAAAAAAAACAAAACTTCCTTTTGAACCTATTAAAAAAGATGAAGCAAGCATCTATGTCTGTGGACCTACTGTCTATGATGATGCACACTTGGGACATGCCCGAAGCTCTTTGGCATTTGACCTGCTTACACGTACACTAACAGTCCTTAACTACAAAGTAACCATGGCTAAAAACTTTACAGATATCGATGATAAGATCATCAAAAAAGTAGAAGAGACGGGTAAAAGTATGGAAGAGATTACATCCTTTTACATCGACCGTTACCTTGAAGAAATGGCGGCACTGGGTGTTCAAAGAGCTGACCTTGAGCCTAAAGCAACGGAATCACTGCAAGCCATAGAAAATATGATACAAAAACTCATCGACAAAGACATAGCTTATGTCATCTCTACAGGTGATGTCTACTTTGATACAAGTAAAGACCATAACTATGGGAATATCTCACACCGCGTAGCAGAAGATAATGACAGCCAAAGCCGTGTAGCAC
>JBDLHW010000257.1:0-2193 GCA_039715155.1 Campylobacterota bacterium
TCATCATAAACTGCATACTCATACCAACAGCGGCAAGAGCAGAGATACTGATCATTCCGACCATAAGCATATCTATAAGAACTTGAAGTATATCTACTAGATGTTTAAGTGCTGCAGGAATTGCTAGTGAGAAAACTCTCTTAGTGTCCTTAGAGATTAGAAAAATTTTGCTACCTTTTGTATCTCATCCATCAGTTCATCTTTTGTCTCAAAAACAAGGGTAGTTCTATCTTTAACATCTTCATTAAGCGGGGTAAAATCAAAGACTAAAACATAGTGTACTAGCTTTATTTTACCACTCTCTAGAACTTTTTCGTTCATCTCCATCCACTCAAGGCTCATCTCAGCCATTTCACCCTCCATCTCAACAACTACTGCTGGATAAAGCCTTGTAATTTTGTCTAAATCTAAATCGCCCTCTTTTGAATTATATATCATTTTCATCCTTGTGAAGTGTCTTATTCATCTCTCCATTTCTCATTTTCAAATATGCTAAAAATCCTAATGTTGTCCCTACTATTATAAAAAAAGCACCTAAATAATCATCCCTAATATAAGCCATAATCATCCAGCACAAATCAGCAAAAAGGTAGACTATAACTGCCTGATATATTTTTCCTTTGTAAGTCAAATAGGCACCGATATTTAAAAGTATTCCGCCTAGTATTGCAAATGTCATTATTCAATCTCTCTAATTTTTTGTGTCTTTAGTATCCAGGCAAAGTATAACGCACCTATCATAAACCCTATACCAATTAAAATCGCTATTGACTCCAAAGAGTAATCAACCTTTGCTAAAAAGCCTATCATATAGGAAGTAAATGCAGCGGAACTCAAAAAGAGCATATCATTATATGCCACTATCCTGCCATAATACTTCTCTTGTATATTTTTTTGAAGAAGAGTATATGTATATGACCAGAGAGTTGTAGTAAAAAAACCAACAACCACACTGGCAAGTAAAGATAGGTAAAAATTCTCCATCCAGTATGCCCAGAGCCATACCGCTAAACCTTGAAAGATAAAAACGTATATCAATCTTGAGTTATTTACCCACTCTGATATAAGGATAGGTCCTATAACCAAACCAAGGGCACGGGAGGCATGAAGAAGACCCAGTGCAAGAGATGTAGCAATAATAGTCGCGTAATATTGATTTACCATCAGTGCGACCAGAGCATCAAATGCAGTCAAGCCTACAAAGGCGTGTATAAGCATCAAGTGGATTGCACTTGGAGAACTCTTTAGATATGTAAATGTATCTTTCATCATTCCTAAAAGGTTCTCTTTTGAATGAATTATTTCAACTTTTATCTCTAGTCTATAGAGTAAGATAAACGCTCCACTAAACATCATAGCATCTAAAATAAATGCGGCCTTTACTCCTAGCCAATAAACTACAAAACCACTAAGTGCCATCCCTAAAGTATAAGAGAGTGACCAAATAATCGAGTGCAACTCATTTGCTTTTTGCAGCTTCACACCATCTAAAATTTTAGGCAGAAGTGACATCTCAGTGGTGAAGTAAAAAGAGGCTGCTGCCATCTTTAAAAATATTAAAATATATAAGAGATACAAATCAGAGAGGCTATTTACAAAAATCAAAAACAGTGTTGCAAATATCTCTACCAGTATCAAGCTCAACATAAGTTTTTTTGGTTTAACACTATCTATGATTGAGCCTGAGAACGGAGCCTGAATCACACCTGCCAAAAAGTGTAACATTGCCACAAAACCGATAACCTCTACAGCTACATTCATATCTAAGAGCAGCGTATATATAGCTACATTGGTAAACCATGCACCAAAGTAAGAGATTAGTTGTATTATTGATAATCTTTTTAATACTGGCTCTGATTTTAAGAGCTTAAAATACTCATTCATAAGTGGAAGATTATCATAAAAATAGAGAAAAAATAAAAATTTTAAAATTTCCCTGTAAATTTGTTAAAGTTATTTTTTTTATTGTCGATTTGGTGTGTAATAACTATATTCTCAAGAGGAGTACGTCATGGATGGCATAGCAAATGTTGCAAGACAACAACAATCTCAGGTGAGTACGCAAGAGACTCAAGGAAGAGCAGCTCAGCAAGTACAACAGCAGGTTCACCAGCCGGCAAATGTCGACGTTGTGAAAGAGATACAAAAAGAGAGCGTAGAGAGTACGCAAAAAATAGACTCTAAAGAACAGGT
>JBDLHW010000258.1:0-2169 GCA_039715155.1 Campylobacterota bacterium
TACGTATAAGCTTTTTGGAATATTTGCGTTTTTAAATATAATAAGTATAAGTGTATTTATAGTGATGGTTCTCTTAGTTGTTACACTAATAAAAAATGAGAAAAGGTTAAAGGATTTAACTGATAAGTATATCATTAGTTCGACTGCTGATTTAAAAGGTGTCATTACAGATGTGAGTAAAGCTTTCTGTGATATATCTCAATATGAAAGAGAAGAGCTTATAGGTAAACCTCACAATATTATAAGACATCCAGATATGCCAAGAGATGCCTTTAAGGATATGTGGAATACTATTCAAAAAGGCCAAACTTGGCAAGGAAAAGTAAAAAATCTTAAAAAAGATGGTGGATACTACTGGGTGTATGCAAATGTTGAGCCACTCTTTGATAAAAATGGAAATATTGAAGCTTACGCTGCGGTTAGACTGGATATTACTGATAGTATAAACTTAAAAGAAGAACTTAAAAGAAGTGAAGAGAAAGACAAAACAATGCTACATCAAAGTAAATTAGCCCAAATGGGAGAGATGATAAGCATGATAGCCCACCAATGGAGACAACCTCTCAATGCTATATCACTGACAACAGTAAATCTAAAACTAAATTTAGAGCTTAAAAAGTTTGATTTACAATCAAAAGATGGTGCTGACAAATGTAGTGATTATTTATCCAAAGCACTAGGTAATATAGAAGGGTATGTGAAATCACTTTCAGATACTATAGATGATTTTAGAGGATTTTATAAAGAAGATAAAAAGAAAGTGGAGATAAGACTTTCGAGCTTGGTAGAGGGTTCATTAGACATAGTATTAACCTCTATTGAAAATCAAAATATAAAATTAACAACCGATTTTAGATGTAGACAAAAGGTAAATACATTTCCAAATGAAATTAGACAAGTTATATTAAACTTGATTAAAAATGCGGAAGATATACTACTAGAAAAAAATATAAAAGACCCATACATATATATAAGAACTTACAATGATGAAAATTATTCATATCTGGAAGTAAGCGATAATGGTGGAGGAGTACCGCAAGAGATAATAGAGAATATTTTTGACCCGTACTTTTCAACAAAGATTAAAAAAGATGGAACTGGATTAGGATTATATATGAGTAAAACTATCATAGAAGATCATTGTAACGGGATACTTAGTGTATACAATAATAATGATGGAGCTGTATTTAAAATACAGCTCAACTTTGCGGCTTAGTAATTTTTAGATTTCATGTAACTATAATGCCCCTAAAAATCAAGACAACTTTTCTAAAGATTTAATTTTATAAGTTATTTTCTCTGTGTTTATTATATGCTAATACAAGAAAGAACATGACTGCCACTGCTACTCCTATGATATGACTTAGGTGCATGGTTATATACTCCTGCTCAGCATCCGCATTGACTACAAAAATCTCTTGATACCATTCGATGGTGACTTTCATAGATATAATTCCAATAGCTAACAAGGAGATTCGTCTCCAGTAGAGAGAGTGATACAGTCCGTGGAGTGCCAAATAGAAGAACGCACCGTGAGCTAATCCGGAAAGACCACCATAGAACAGCATATCAGGTTTCATTACCAATAAAGCTACTCCAATGATAAATGCCATTAGTAAAAGTAAGCTGCCGAAATAGGGATAGTCTTGTTGTTCAATTACCCACCCAAGTACACCAAATGCAATAATATTATACAGAAAGTGGAAATATGAAAAGTGAACAAGGTGCGATGTGAATAATCGCCACAATTCACCTCCCAATATAGCTACTCTATCATAAATAAACAGTGATGACAGCTCACTTGAGATAAAAGAGACAATACTAAGTACTACAATACTAATGGTCCAGACAGGTATCCTTACTCTCATCCTTTTTTGTGTAAGTTCCTCCATAAACCATAGCCACCAGATGCTATTATAGTAAATAGTAGAAAAAATGTGTCTACACTCCCTCCACCAGTATATCCAGGTCGGTTAGTAATATTGTACTCTTTAGTATTCTGTTTTACTTTTTCTTTAAATTGTTGAAGTTGTATATCTAAGTTAATAATAAGATCCTCACTTGCCTGTTTAAAGCCTTCATCGCTATCCTTTTTTAATGCCTCCGTAATGTTGACTGGTGTTGCTTCACTTTTAATATGACTAAGCCCAGGAGCTCGAAAAAGCATCT
>JBDLHW010000259.1:0-2129 GCA_039715155.1 Campylobacterota bacterium
TGATTTAAAAACAATAAAGAGCTGCTTATGAAAAAACTAATAATTTTACTTTTACCTATGGCGATATTTGCACAGAGCTTTCTCATCTCCAATATTCCTATACCAAAAACCTATATACAGGATCTAGACCCGTATGAGTGTGATGAAGCGTGTATGCAAGACTACTTAGACAATGATATGATTTTCTCTTTCCTCTCTCACGCGGATGAAAAACTTGAAAATGATGAACATGATGAAATAAGAGTTATGAACATATCAATTCTCAATCTTGGTGCTACTATTTTAACATCTAAGGTTAAGATTGCTATGCTTTTACCCTATAAAAAGATCGGTAAGTACGCCTCTTCAACAACAAATGCAGCCTTCGCTTACCTTATAACAAAAAGTCACCCTTTTGAGCTAAAAAGTTATAAACTGGAGAGTGAAGAACAAGAGGAGATACAAAGAGTTATAGAGTTAATCCAAGAGGATGGGTTTGAGCATGTCATAGCTCCTTTAACTTTAGAAGGTGTTCAAAATATTATCAACCTGGGTTCACCAGTAAACATCTACTTTCCGACAATAAACAAAAAAGATGTTTCAACTGACTCAATGTATCTGACTTTTGGAGCTATAGACTATGAAGCCCAGAGTAACTTACTTGTAAAAGAGGCGGTATCTCCTCTTGTAATATTTTCAGACAGGTCTCAAACAGGACAGAGACTTGCAAGTTATGAAGAAGAAGCTTTTAAATATACTACAGTTATCGATGATACCGAAGATAATACAATACAAGAGATTGGACTCTTTAATGTGTTTGACGAAGAAGCCCAAGAGGAAGCACCCAAGACTAAACGGGTACTCAATGAAGAAAATGTGGTTATCAAACACTCAATCAGCAGAAGAACAACAAATCTGGAACATTATCTAAAAGACAAAGAAGAGATAAAAAATGCCTCTTTTTTCATTAACACTCCCATAGTAAAAAGTGGAATGATTATGTCTCAACTTACTCTTTATGATACAAATGCAACAAATGTACTCTCAACTCAAATCAACTACGATCCTCTTCTGCTATCTATGACACAATATATTGATAGAAAAGAGATGATTGTTGCAAACTCCATAACTCTGAACAATAACGTGCTTATTGAGACCAACTCACTACTTGGAAATGATATTGTTTATGACTGGATCAACTACACTACTACTGTGGGCGTTGATTACTTCTTTCACAAAATCACAAATGAAGACAGAGCCTATGAGATAGCTGTAGAGGAAGACCAGATGATATATGATATAGAACTACTACAGCCATCTCTATCAAGATTTATAGAGTATGTTTCTTCAGTTGGCGATGATGAATTGCTTGAAGAAGAGTCAGTCGAATAGAGAGAGAAGTAACTCTTTAGTCTGGGCATCTATCTTTTGGGGCTTTCCTTCAAAAGATATATATGCCAGTGTAATATCAAGCTCAAAAAGTTTTTTTTCATCTTTATATATAGTCTGTTTAAGTAAAAATGATGCAGCCTTCATCTTTAAAAGTTCACTTTTAACTTCAAGTATATCACCAAGTTTTGCACTCCAGAAATAATCGGCAACAACTCTTCTAGCTACAAAGTGACCAGACTCTAAAACAGGTGTCATTCCTTTTTTAAAAAAGGTATCACTTCGGGCACGTTCACAAAAGTTTAGATAGTTCGAGTGATAAACAACGCCACCAGTATCCGTATCTTCATAATAGACCCTTATCTTCATGCTAAACCCCTTTATATACGGTACTTTCAAACTATTTCATTTTTTCGGTCACAAAAACGGTCACTAAATCTTTTAAACTCAAAGCTGTTTTTATTGTTTTATTGGTGTTATTGTACTAAAAATAACCACTATTTATTATGAGCTTGAATATATGTATATTCTATGTGTCTGAAAATACCATTCAAATAGACATTATCAGAGATAATTGTTATATATATTTACAAATGAATATAAAACTGTGACAGGTAGTACACTTAGTAATATTTTGGGTTGAAGCGATTTGTTCTAAAAGGTACAGAGACTGTGAAAGAACTAACCCTGTATAAGTAAAAAGAGTCGAGCCTAAGAATATTTTTCAAGGTTTAGACGCGTAAACTCATTTTTTGAAGAAA
>JBDLHW010000026.1:0-14635 GCA_039715155.1 Campylobacterota bacterium
AATATTGCGACTCAAACGGACTCTGGCTCTTTCTTTTCCTCTGTCTCTGCATCGGTTGATATATATAAGGTCAACTCCGATTGCAGTACCAAATACAGCGGTACTCTTGGGCTTGATAGCAGTTCTATAGATGTTGGTATCCCAATAGATGATTTAACTTATATGGTATTTGTTTTTAGCAGCTCAGGATTTCTTTCCAACTCCTCCTCAACGACTACTTACGCTACTTTACTAAAAGCAAAACAGGATTATTTTTACAGTGCGAATGTTACATATCTCGACAGTATCTATAATGTAGAGATAAATGAGGTCTCTGCAAAAACAGATAAAAGTTATCTGCTTGAAGATACCAAACTAATGAATTGTAATAAACTTATAAGTAAATAGTTTTCGCTAAAATTGCACTTATGAACAGCTATATAGAAAAATTTGAAAAAGCTATCCAAAACAGCTTTTTCTTTAAACTACCCCATGAAGAACAAGAGTTTATAAGAGAGAAATCACTAGAGCTTAAGTTCTCTCATCAAGAACTTAAGCAGATAGTAGATATGGCTCGTGACCTTGGTATGTGGAATGAAAAAAGTATCATTGAACTTTTTGATGAGCATACTCAGAAGAGAGTTGTGTTTGCAAGACTTAAAAAGGCTTATGAAGATATCAGAAGCAGACCTAACTCTTATGAGAACTTTGAACTTAAAAATATACCTACTGAACAGAAATACACTTTTAAAACTGAGCCTAAAGAGGGCTTTGGCCTTGGACTCTGTCCTGTTGCTAGTGAGAAGACCAGATGTTGTAACCTTCTCACCTTAGATGCAGTGGAGAGTTGTGGTTTTGATTGTTCTTACTGCTCGATTCAGAGTTTTTATAATCAAAATACTATTACATTTGACAGCGGCTTCGCAGAGAAACTCAAAAATCTAAATCTTGAAAAAAACAAGACCTACCACATAGGAACCGGACAGAGTTCAGACTCTCTTATGTGGGGAAACCGTGAGGGTATTTTAGATGCTCTGTTTGAGTTTGCACGTGAGAATCCAAATGTGATTTTAGAGTTTAAAACAAAGTCTGATAACATCAAATACTTCCTGGAAAATGCAGTACCCAAAAATATTTTATGTACTTGGTCACTCAACACACCTACTATTATAGAGAACGAAGAGCACCTTGCAGCCTCACTTGACAAACGTATAAATGCAGCAAGAAAGGTAGCAGATAGAGGTGTAAAAGTTGGTTTTCACTTTCACCCTATAGTAGAGTATGAAAACTATCTTAATGAATATCAAGAGGTTTATGAACAACTTACAGTAAAATTTCAACCCCAAGAGGTTGCACTTGTAAGTTTTGGGACACTCACCTTTATAAAACCGGTTATAAAGCAGCTACGTGAGCGTGAGTTTAGAAGTAAGATAACACAGATGCCTTTTGAAGACGCAAGTGGGAAAAGCTCCTATCCGGATGAAACAAAAGTAGAAATGTTTAAACATGCTTATGAGAGTTTCAAACCATGGCATAAAAATGTCTTTTTTTATCTCTGTATGGAAGAGCACGAGATGTGGGCAAAGACCTTTGGTTATCAATACTCAACAAACAATGACTTCGAAAGAGCAATGCTAAGTGCATACTCTCAAAAAATTGGACAGGATTATTTAATATGACATTTACAAAAGAGACACAAAAACAAAACTACTTTTTATCTCAGCCACATCAACCCTTTTTTATACTGGGTGTTATAAATGCAATAATTATGATGCTAATATTTGCTCTAAGCTATAAAGGGATTTTTAGCTTGCAGATGGAGAGTGCAAATTTTCACGTCTACTCACTCGTATTTATAGTGTTTACAAATGTATTTACAGGTTTTTTGTTTACAACATTTCCACGTTTTTGCCAAGCAGAAGTGATATCCAAAAAGTACTATGTAAATGTTTTTTATTACTCTCTTTTGGGTTCACTTCTTTTCTTGATTGGTTCATTTCTCAGTCATATAGTTTTACTTTTCTCTATGGCAGTTCTATTTTTAGCACAAATCTTTATAGTTTTAAAACTTCAAGAGATTTACCTTAATGGCCGTGCTGCAGATAAAAAAGATGCCTTTTGGATTTTAACAGCTCAATACTTTGGACTTTTAGGACATATACTTTTTTTAGAGTTGGAACTAAACCACTATATAGGTCTTGATATGAACCTGCTCAATATTGCAGTGAATATCTCTTTTTATATGTACCTGATCTTCTTGAGCTTCAGTGTGGCTCAGAGAATGATTCCTTTTTTCTCTCACTCATTTGCTGTTAAAAACGAGAACTTTGTAAAGATAATTTTTGTTCTTTTTGTACTAAAAAGTATGTTCAGCTCGGTTGATTTCAAAATAGCAGAGATAGTTATAGATCTGCTTCTTGGCGTTTATATGTTACTAGAGTTTAGAAGATGGGAACTTCCTATATTTAGCTCACCGGCAATTCTTTGGGTACTTCACCTTGCACTCTTTTGGCTACCAACCGCATTTTTACTCTCAGCACTTAGCATAACAACTGAACTCCTGCTGGGTACATCATTTTACTTTTTAAATATACACCTCCTAGCCATCGGATTTCTTACAACACTGCTTATCGGATTTGGAACAAGAGTTACACTTGGACACTCAGGCCAAGCTCCTCATGCTGATAGATTGGCAGCAAATATTTTCTGGTTTATTCAAGTTGTAGTAATTATGAGAGCAATCTTTAGTCTCAACGTGGCTTTTGGATGGGGTTTAAACTTTCTCTTTGACATCTCATTTACACTCTGGCTGATTCTATTTTTAGTTTGGAGTTTTAGATATGCAAAAGTATTGATATCTGGAGCTAAGCTCTAAAGCATGAAAAAAGTTCTTTTAGTTCTCCTACTCATAAACCTTTACATTCATGCAAAAGAGCCTAAAGTTGAACTTGGACTTGGTGTTTTTACTCTCTCATACCCGGATTATCTAGGATCTAAATCTACACAACTACTTACTGCTCCTTTTCCTCACGTGAGGTATAGAGGTGAATTTCTGACAATTGATGAGGATGGGATTAACGGTAAACTTTTTGGTGTTGACGGGCTTCGATTAGACCTAAGTTTAAGTGGGTCATTGCCGGCAAACAGTGAGGACTCCAAGGCAAGAGAGGGTATGCCTGACTTAGACTTTACTGGGGAAGTTGGACCAAACCTTGTCTACACTATTTTTGAACACGGGGTAGCACTCCTTGAGTTTGAACTGCCCGTCCGTGCTGTTTTATCTACTGATTTATCCTCTATCAGATATAGAGGAGTAGTATCAACACCTCAACTAAAATACTCTCTTAACTACAGTGAGATTGAATGGACTCTTAGAAGTGGTGTCATGTTTGCTAGTGAGAAGTACCATAATTATTTCTATGGAGTTACAGAGGAGTACGTTACACTAAAACGACCTCTATATAAAGCCAGTAGTGGATATAGCGGTTTTAGAAATAGAGTTGGTATGAGTTATAAAAAGGGGAGTTGGTGGGCTGGAGCATTTGTTTCACACTTCAGTCTAAACAATGCAGTATTTATAGACTCTCCGCTAGTTGAAACGCAGAGTGGGGTTTATATGGGTGCCTCAATAGCTTATATATTTTACACCCATGATTAAAGGCTAGTGAGTACCACAGCCTCCGCCACAACAGCCATTACTAGTTGAATCACTCATAGCAATTACAAAACTATTTTCAACTTCTTGAACTTTAAACTCATGTTTTCCACAAAAGTCATCATTCATAGTGTCTCTCATCTCAAGAGTCTTTAAAAGAGCTTCATCTTTTGAGTCTACTGATAAGTTGTTCTCTAAACTACTTCTTTTGAAGCAACCACACTCTTGTTCTACAATAATTTTAAACATTTTAATTCCTTAGTATTTTTGTAATACTATCCTAAAGGACTTTTTCTTTTCTTAGTAGTTTAAAATGGTAAAAAGTTTAATCTAACTCTTAAACTTAACGAGAATCATACCGGCAAATTTTTTATCATTATAGTACTCAACTCTGTAAACATACCCTTTTTTATCTACAGAGAATCGTTTAGCTATTTGTGTTTTTTTAATCTTTATATTTGTCTCTATTTTAGATTTGTTAGTAAAACCGATAACATTTATTCGATAATTATCGGCATCTTTGACTAAGAAGTTTTTTTCTACATCTATGATGCTTCCAAACTTTACCTCTCGGGTTTGACCATCTACTTCTAAAGTAACTATGTTATTTGGTTTATCATACTCCTGATAATCAGCTTTGAGATTAGCCAACCTTCTGTTACCATAGTGAATAGCATAAATATTTCCCTTTTTAACTATACGCAGTAGCGGGTTACTTGCTTTAAACTCAACCTCAGCATCTTTTTTTATAGGAAAGTATTTTAGAGAATCTCGTATCTGAGAGAGAGGAAGTTTTATCTTTCCATCATAAAGAGCAATATATATATCATCATTGATAGCTCGATAAACACCATTAGCACTCAAGTTGAACTTTCTCTTGTACTTGATACCAACAATATCCATATACTTCTCTAAGGCCAGTAGGTGATAATAAGCACGTTCATGTGTCGGAAGGTTCTTACTCGCTTCATTTCCAAAGGCAGCTTTAGAGTTATTTATAGCAAAGTAAGTAAGAGTTTTTTCCATCTCCTTATCGCCATCTCTAGTTTTTGTATTGTGAACATGATAGATATCTTCATCTCTCAATAGATTTTTATTAACATGCTTAACAACTTGCTTAGATATCTCTTCAAGGTTTCCATACATATCAAGACAAATATCTTTTTGATCAATGATTGAACACTGTCCCCACCTATTTGGAGAGTGTTGATTATCTATATAACTTTTACGGTAATATCCGCTTCCATCGTGGAGGTTTACTATCAGCCTTACATTATCAGATTTTATGTAGCTCTTAATTCTCTGAATAGTTTCATACTCAGGATCACTTTTTGAGAGATGCGCGAACTTTCTGTTCATATCACCATATGGTCCGCGACTGCGTTTAATAATACTGTAGAAGTTCAGATTTGGAACAATCCAAAGTGAGCCCTCTGTTATCTCATAGTGTGTGGCAAGCAGAGATGCAGAGATAAATCCGCCAGGCTCATCACCCTGAATCCCGCCAATAACTAAAAGGGTATTATTATTCTCTTCACCCTTCTTAATCAAATCAAAATCAAAAACAGTATTTGCGTTTAAAAATGTACCTATAAAAAGGAGTAAAAGTAGTTTATATAACTTCAACATGCCACGGTTCAAAACGTACTCCATCCATATTGTTCATTGTATATCTCATCCCGATATAGTCTAGTTTAGTCATCTTAGCAAACTCATTTGTAAGTGCAAAATCTGCAGTAAAGTTTTTATAGCCCCACCCTTTTCTTCCAACATCAAAATCACTGATAGTATGGTAAGAGTATGCCGGGGGAGCTATACTTATAGTAGCTTTACTCATGTTACCGCCACAGTTATAAATCTTGTTTACATAAAGGCTCATCTGCTTCACAACATTTCTAACACCGGAAGTCAATATAATACTATCACCAACATCACTGACTATTTTTTTATAATCCTCTTCAGACTTTCCTTTAAAAAGGTAGTGTCCGGTGTAGGGGATTTTTTCAACATCTTTTCTTGCTACCTTGTTGTCCAGGTTCAGACATGTTCTCTCTCCGTAAAACCCATAATCATTAGGGTTCTCATCAAAGAGTCTCTCCATCATGCCTATCTCTTTTTGAGTAAAAGCCCCAACTCGTGAGTAGTTCCGCCCATAGTAAAGCGCTTGATGATATGAGATAAGATTAAAGTTTGCAAAACCAACAAACCTTTTTAATCTTTTTAGCCTACTATTTAAGCTTGAAACAGTCATAAACTCATCTGGGCTCAGATAAACATCATTATCTTCGGCCATTAGGTTAGTGCTGAGAGTTGGTGCTATAACTGCACACGCTAAAAAATTTCTTCTATTCATAACCCGAATTATATCTAATTATTATCTATTACAAACTTAGATATAATGTCATACTTACATACAACGGAATAACCAAATGACTACAAACAAACAGAGCTACTTTTTAGAGCTTGGACTTATGAACACTCTTGTTATAGATAGACTAACAACGCCCGGTGCCTATCTTATGGCACAAGATGGAAATGATGTACTGCTTCCCGGTCAATACCTCACACAGGATATGAAAGAGGGAGACTTAATCGATGTATTTTTATACACCGACTCCGAAGACAGACTCGTGGCAACTACCCTAAAACCAACTGCGATGCTAGATGAGTTTGCACTCTTTGAAGTTGTAGACACTGCATCTTTTGGTGCCTTTATGGACTGGGGACTCACAAAAGACTTGCTTGTCCCAAATATGTTTCAAAAAACTCCATTTCAGGTTGGAGAAAAAAGATTCTTAAGAGTTATCTATGATGAGAGAACTCACCGCTTAGTTGGAACAGAAAAGCTGGGTGATTTTTTTGAAAGAAGAGTCAAAGGCCTCAAACCAAACCAAGAAGTTAAAATTTTAATTATCTCCAAAACACCGCTTGGGTTTAAATGTATAGTAGAAGACAAATATGAAGGGCTTATCTATCATAATGAAATATTTGAAAACATAAGTCTGGGTGATAAAAAGAGTGCATATATTAAAACAATTAGAAAAGATGGAAACATCGATTTAAACCTTAGAAAACCAGGTAGTAAAAAAAGTGGGAGTTCTGCTGATAAAGTACTGCAACTGCTACGTGAGAACAATGGAATCATGCCATACAACTACAAAAGTGATGCGGAGCTTATCAAAGAGGTTTTTGGTCTTAGTAAAAAAGAGTTTAAACGCAGCCTCACAACCCTTCAGGATTCTGGCAAGATAGAGGTAAAAGATACCGGTATCTATACAAAGGATTAGTGTGGCAAAAAAAAAGAAAAAGAGCATAGAACTCTCTGATAAAAAGATCAATTTTATGATTGAGAAAACATCATACAAGGCTATTCGTTACTATCCAACTGCTATGACTATTGATGTTATGGTTACAGATGAAAATGGAG
Organism: Campylobacterota bacterium; assembly: GCA_039715155.1. Lineage (GTDB taxonomy): Bacteria > Campylobacterota > Campylobacteria > Campylobacterales > Sulfurimonadaceae > Sulfurimonas. Next base: position 7,062 of record JBDLHW010000026.1, read on the forward strand.
AAAAACTAGGAATGCAAAATATTGCATTCGCTCATATTCCTAAAGAGATTAAAAAACTGATTAAGCCAAATTAACCGGAACATATTCAAAATACGAACCTAATAACTTACTCACTTCTTCTGCCGACATAGGAGGTGTATATAAATATCCCTGTACTTTTTTACACCCTTTTGAGAGTAGGAACTCTTTTTGTTCCTCACTCTCCACGCCCTCGGCAATAAGATCAAGTTTCAAACTGTTTGATATTCCTACAATAGCGTCAACAATAGCTTTATCATCTTCATTCTCTGGAATATCCACTATAAAAGATTTATCAATCTTAAGCTCACTGATCGGAAGGTATTTGAGGTATGAAAGCGATGAATAACCTGTACCAAAATCATCCACTGCTATCATAATTCCTAAACTATTAAGTTGTTCAAGAACAGCAATAGCTGTTTTAGGATCTTTCATAATTTGTCCCTCAGTCAACTCTAAAGTTATCCAATTGGGATTACATTTTGTAGAGAATAGCAGACTTTGAATCAAACCGACAAAGTTCTTATCTTCAATCTGCTCTATAGAGATATTAATAGATACACGACCAAAATATAAGCCCTCATTATGCCAGGCTTTTGCTTGAGTCATTGCCATATGCATAACCTGTCTATTAATACCCACAACCATACCGAACTCTTCTGCAAATGGAATAAACTTTTCAGGCAGAAGTAAGCCTCTGTTTTTATCTTGCCATCTTACTAAGGCTTCAACACCTACAATTTTGTCATTTTCTATATTATATTGCGGTTGATAATAGACTATAAACTCTTTTTGTTCCAATGCATTACGGATTCTGCTCTGCATACTTGAACGCATCATGACCTCTTGAGTCATCTCTTCAACATAAAAATGATAAGTTGCCCGACCATCATTTTTAGAACGGTACATTGCAATATCTGCAAATTTCAACAACTCATTCTCATCACGTGAATCCTGAGGATATAGACTTATACCTATGCTGCAACTGATAAAAATCTCTTCACCTTCAACTTCAAGAGGAACTTCTAAAATATCGATAATTTTTTGTGCAAGAACAGATGCCGAATGAAACTCTTTTAAGTTGTTCATAATCACAACAAACTCATCTCCACCAAGTCTAGCCAAGGTATCATCTTCTCGAAGAATACTGTTTAAACGTTTAGCCACTTTTATAAGAAGTTTATCTCCATACTCATGTCCGTGAGTATCATTTACATCTTTAAATTTGTCAAGGTCTATAAAAAACAGAGCAAATTTTTCACTGTTACGACTAGATTTATATATACTCTGCTTGAGTCTATCATGAAAAAGTGCTCTATTTGGAAGGCTTGTCAAAGAGTCATAGCTTGCTTGATAAGATAGAGCATTCTTCTGTTTGTTTAGTTCGATATGGTAACTGTTTAATTCACCTATCATATGTTTAAAGTTCTTTGCTAAATCTCCAATCTCATCACTGTTAAAAGGTGGAATGTCATGATCGAGATTCTTTGTTTTAATAATTTCGGTAGTTACCTCATCCAATTTTGCAATTGGTTGAAGAATAGAATTTTGTAAAGATTCTCTAAACTTAGAGGTTATGTATACAGCTACTATAAAGATAAAGACTATAACAAAAGCGTACTTCAACATTCTTGTATAAAAATCATCCAAAGATGCAACAATAACAAGGTGTCCTATCTGTATATCATCATTTAAAATAGGAACTACAGAGTAGAAATACCCATCATGCCATAAGTTTTTGTTCTCTCTGATAATAGAAATAATTTTGCGTTGGCGTACAAAGTCACTTCCCTTATGAAATGCACCTAAGAGTTTCCACCCGTTATCAAGAGCAAAAGCTTGCTGGATTTTATTATTGAATTCCACTGATGCTAGGGTATTTGAGACAGCTAGTACATCTTGTGAAACTATTGAAGGAGCAATATTACCTGCCAGTATATTTGCAAAAACTGTTGACTCTTTTACAGTCAACTCTTTCTCACTCACATACTGAAATATAAAAAGCATAGATAGAACTATAGAACCAGCAACCAAAGCTGAAGTTAAACCGATGAACTTTAACTTTCTACTAATACTCAGAGCATTGTAAAAATGTAATATCATTTTGAACATTACTTCTCTTATCTCATCTATTTAACCACCAAGACCAGGGTTGTCAGGATCATTTCCATCAGGATCGTTTCCATGTCCTCTGTTTCCATCATCAATAATATTACCTGACGCATCAATTATAGAACCTGCGTTTATGGCTCCATCTTCATTCACCAGAGCTGCATTCTGCTCAATCCTATTCTCATACTTGGAGCTTATACCGTTGTTAGAGATTTTGCCTCTCTTAAAACTTTTAACGCTTCCATTCGACGCTTTTAAAAGTGAAGCTGTCTCACCTGCAAGAAGTTCCACCTTTCTCTCAACTCCATCATTAAATGCAAGAGTCACCCTTCCTTCTAAAACTTTATAGATTTCACTCTTACTATTTACTTCAACGCTCCAAATAGTACCTTTGGGAGTGATTTTAGTCGTAGAGGTCTCAAGCACAAACAGGTCTGGCATCATCTTTCCGATAGCACCCGTTATAGTTTTAATAAACCCTCTCTCAATCCTAAAAGTAGCAGCAAGCTCTTGAGAGTTCTCTTCGTATAGATACTCCTTTATAACAAATCGACTCTCTTTACCTAAGCTTATCACAGTGTTATCGTTAAAATGCATCTGTAGGCGACCCTCTGCAGTCTCAACAATATCCTGTTTCAAAAGCCCCATGTTATTATGAGCCTTGATGACTTTCACATCTCTCTCAACTGAAGCATCACCCTTTACAACAGTAACTTTTCCAACATCAGCAACCACTAATGTAGCCATCAAACATAGTAAAATTATTTTATACACAATCCCCTCCCTTTAATAATAGAAGTACACCCCAACACTTACAACTTCCTTTCCATAAGCTGAAGGCGTATAGTTTGTATCATTGTCATAGTTCTCATAATGGATACTAATCCCAATATTTCTTGTTATATTATATGACATATAAGCTGAAAATTTCTGTAAAGTGTCTTCTCTCTTAGCTGTTTTACCTACTCTGGCAACATCTCCATAAAGAGTTTTGTTATAGAGATATCCAACTCCCCACTCTATTGATCTTGTAATTAAAAGTGCATAATTTATATCAATCTCATTAAAATACTTATCAATAAATATACGTGGAGTATAACTCTGATGCTTATCAACCAGCAGATATCTATATGCAATTCTAAAATAGTTTTTATCAAACCGTCTGCTCAGACTTATATCTGCAGAGTATATATCTTTATCTCCCCCTTCCCACTGCTTATACTCTTGGTATTGGTAGAGAGCCCCTACTCTTAATAAAAGTTCATTTTCGAATTTTTTTCTTAACTGTGGATTTATAGAGTAAAGTGAGGCGTAATCTTTATAGTCTGTAGCCATATATGTGTAACTTAGAGGTATCCAAAAATCAAAATCTTTACTTGCCCAGCCCGGACCGGTATATATTTGAGTTTGCGTGAAATCGTCTTCACTGAACTCTGAATAATTTTTATTGTAAAAATGAAGTTGACTTTTATAGTAATAAGAACTAAACGCATTAGCATCATATAGATGAGTAATTCGTAGGTACTCTTTAATGAAAGAGTCAGATGAAGGTTCTACGCTGTAGTTTGTATCACCTGTATATATTAGCATATCCGAGTTATCTGCATTATATTGAACATTACTGTCATAACCACCGCTAAAACGTGCCAAAAGTGAAAAACTGTTTGAGTTGTACGCACTATCTAGAGCACGTTCAACTAAATCTTTCCCAAAACGGTCAGCCTTGTCATATTCACTGTTTGCTCTCTCTATATTACCAATGCGAGCATACAAATCACCCAGGTGTTTATAAACAGAAGCGTTCTCTTCATCGAGTATTTCTGCACGGTCATAAGCAGCCATTGCACCATCAATATCACCTCTATGATATGCGCATTTTCCCTGATATAGATTAGCTTGAACACTATATGGATTATTTTTATAGAACTCTTCTACCAGTTGGCAGGCTTTTTTGTAATCTTCTTGCTCAAACAGGCTCTCTATACTCTCTTGTATCTCTACAGAACCCATAGATTCTGATGGAAATCTATAGCTCTTTGAAAGGAGTAGGGATGGAATAATAAATAAAAAAAATATGTACTTATAATACAAAATTACCAATCCCCGCTATTTACAATTTTTACCATTTTACACTTTTTATCTCTCTATAAAGCTTAATAAACTATAATCATTTTTATTATTATAAGGGAGCTTTTTATGAATGAGAGTATAGATAAAGCTGCAAGTGGTGGCGATCTTTTAATATGGGTTGTAATGTTTAGTATACTTGTGGTTATTGTAGGATATCTAGCTTGGATCAACAAGGATATTGAAAGATAGCCCTATTGAATCAGTATAAGGCTATATAAAGAGAATCGTAATAAAATTATATATACAAACTGTTACAAAAGTGTTAACAAAAGGAATATTATGAAGAAATGTAATTCACTAGAAGAAGTTAGAACTGAGATTGATGCACTTGATACAAAGTTAGTCGATTTAATTTCTGAAAGAAGTCATCTTATTCGTCAAGCCGCCGGGTTTAAGAACAGCGTAGAAGAGGTAAAAGCAGAAGATAGAATAGACTTTATTCTTCAACGTTCACGCCATCAGGCAATTGAACTTGGTATTAATCCAAATATGATCTCTGAACTGTTTCAAATTATGATAGATGAGATGGTTGAAATGGAGATTTCTGAGTTTAGAAACGCAGATGTTTTTTAATTAAGAAGGTTTCACCACACTTACGCTTTAGCGACGGTGGTGTCGGCATTCGCCCTGAGGTAAAACCGAAGAAGTACTCTTGGGGTGTAGTGCCAGAACCTCTTATACTATTTGTATCTGTAAGTGATACGACCTTTATCAAGTGAGTATGGAGTTAACTCTAGTTTCACTTTATCACCCGGAAGAATTTTGATATAGTGCATTCTCATTTTTCCAGCAATGTGACATAAAATAATATGTCCATTTTCTAATTCAACACGAAAAGTTGCATTTGGTAATGCTTCAATAATCTTGCCGTCAACTTCTATAACGTCAGCTTTAGCCATTTATAAGTCCTTTTTGTAACTCTTAAGCAAGAGATAATATTTCAGCTTTACCGTTGATAACTGCAACAGTATGCTCATAGTGTGAACCGCGTAAACCATCGGCACTAACAACATCCCACTTATTGTCTAAAATAATTGGTTTGGAATCCTTTTGACATATCATCGGCTCAAGACAAAAAACCATTCCGTTTTTAATCTTTGGACCAGCCTTAGGATTTTTTCCTTCAAGATAGTTTGGTATTTCAGGTTCTTCATGAGGCTTCTTACCAATCCCATGTCCACAAAAGTTATATAGTGGAACAAAACCGCGACCTCTTATAAACTCTTCTAAAATTCCAGAGAGCTCTTTAAATCGCATACCATCTTTTATCTCACTTATCGCATGGTAAAGACTATCCTTAGCGCAAGCAATCAAAGCCATATCATCATCTGTAACTTTACCTACTGGTACTGTAACAGCAGCATCACCAAAATAACCATCAAGTTCAGTTCCGATATCGTAACCGATAACATCACCCTCTTGCAATTTATAATCTGTAGGTATACCGTGAATAATAACTTTGTTTAGTGAAGTACAAACAGCATTTGGAAAGCCGTAAAGACCTTTAAAAGAGGGCTTTGCACCTTGACTTCGAACATAGTCCTCTGCCATTGCGTCAAGCTCTTTTAAAGAGGCTCCAACTTTTGTGTTTGCTTGAAGAAGTTCTAACGCACCGCCAACAATCTTGTTAGCGGCTCTTAATTTTTCAATTTCGTCAGGTTTTCTTAGCGCAATCGCCATTGTTATAGACCGACCGCACTTAATGTTTCATATTTGCTCATATATATCTGAGCTTCTATTTTTCTCATCGTATCAAGTGCAACTTGAACCACGATTAAAACAGCTGTCCCACCAAAGAAGAACCCTACACCCATCTCATGAATAATCATAAAAGGGAGTGTAGCTACAAGTCCTAGATAAAGAGCACCGGTAAACGTTAATCTACTTGCTGTCTCATTTAAAAACTCTCTTGTAGCATCACCAGTACGAATACCAGGGATAAATCCACCTTGGCGCTTCAAGTTATCTGAAATATCTTTTGCATTAAAAGTAATCGATGCATAAAAGAATGCAAAGAATACTACAAAAAGAAATGTTAGAAACTGAAAAAAGTAACCATTTGGATTAAGTAAATCCGCAATAGCTTGAATAGTAGGATTACTACTACTTGATAAAACAGTCATTGGGAACATCAATATCGCAGAAGCGAAGATAACTGGAATAACACCAGCTAAGTTAACTTTGATAGGAATGTAGTTCATAACTCTTTTGTTTTGATTTTGCATCATAGTCTTTTTAGCATATGTAATCGGAACACGACGCTCACCAAGTTCAACATAGATAATAATAGCTACAGTTGCCAGTATAAGAGCAAGAATTGCAATTACAGTTAGGAAACTCATAGCACCAGTATTAACCATTGTGATCGTTTGACCAATCGCACTTGGAATAGCTGAAACGATACCTGCGAAGATAATTAGAGAGATACCGTTACCGATACCACTCTGTGTGATCTGCTCACCAATCCACATTAACAACATAGTTCCTGCCAGCATTGAAACAGCAGAAAGAATTATAAATGTATTTTGATCAGCAAGAATTGCACTATTTCCAGTAGGTCCAGTTAAACTCTGAAGTCCAACGCTTACACCAATAGCTTGAATTATAGTAATAGCAATAGTCGCATAACGAATAATCTGCATATACTTAACCATACCGTCACGCTCTTTTTTCATTTGACCTAAAGTAGGAAATGTTGCAGCTAAAAGCTCCATAATAATTGAGGCAGTGATATAAGGCATAATACCAAGTGAAATAATAGATAGTCTCTCTACTGCGTTTCCGCTAAACATATTAAATAGTCCAAGAGCATCTGATTGGTGTGAGTCGAAGAAAGAAGCAATAACAGCTGTATCTACACCCGGTACTGGCACATAAGCCAGTAGGCGGTAGATAAATAAAAAACCGATAGTAATAAGTATCTTATTTACTAGATTTTTATTCACAATTATTTACCAGTAGTTGTAACGTTTTCGTCTTTAATTTTCGATGCTAAATCTTTTGCAGATGCACCTACTAATTTAACTTTAGTAACTGAAGCACCGATTTTGTGAACACCACGGATAGCATCCATAGTAATCTCAGCTAATTCAGCAACAGCTTTGATACGCTCAACGTTGATAACATATGGCTTCTCGTTGTGAGACGTGAATCCTATCTTAGGCATACGTTTTGCAAGTGGCTGTTGACCACCCTCAAAGTTTCTTTTTCTTTTGTAACCTGAACGAGATTTCTGACCTTTTTGACCACGTGCTGCAGTCTTACCAGTACCAGAACCTTGTCCACGACCAACTCTTTTACGGTTACTTGTTGAA
>JBDLHW010000260.1:0-2129 GCA_039715155.1 Campylobacterota bacterium
TTCTTGAACTAGTTCAAGACCATTCAACTCAGGCATATCCCAATCAGTAATCAACATCTCAATATCTGGATTCGCATCCATTTGAGCCCAACCCTCAACGCCGTCAGCACCTTCAAGTATATCTTTGTAACCTAAACGAGCTAAAGTATTTTTAATAATACGACGCATTGTAGAACTGTCATCAACAACAAGTAATTTCAATTGAAATCCTTTTCTAATAATTTGTAAATTTTAATATCTATAATAATAGCAAAATTTTATTTATTTTACTATTAATCTAATAGTTTAAACATCTTAGGCAAGTCCAGAGTTCCCTCGTAGTAAGCCTTACCGATAATTACTCCATCAACTTCTTTCGTTGCTATAAGAGCTGTAATATCATCTGCATTTTTAACACCGCCACTGGCAATTGTGCTCACACCACTTGCTCTTGCAATATCTAGTGTAAACTCAACATTTACACCGCTTAGTGTTCCATCTTTACCTACATCAGTACAGATAATAGCTTCAACACCTGCATTTGCAAACTCACGAGCCAAGTCAGTAGCTTTCATAGAAGAGACTTCACCCCAGCCTTCAACTGCTACATAACCATCAATTGCATCTATTCCAACAGCAATTGGATATTTAGAAGCCATATCTCTTACAAATTGTGGGTCTTTAACAGCGATTGAACCTAAGATAATCCTATCTATTCCGATCTCAAGCATCTTTTTGATAGTCTCTTCATCACGAATTCCACCGCCAAGTTCCAGCTTTACACTGCAGTTTTCTCTGATTTTTATAATTGAGTCCAAGTTTTTTGGCTCACCTGCAAAAGCACCATTTAAATCAACTAAGTGTACCCACTCTGCACCCATCTCTTCAAACTTTTTCACAAGCTCGTAAGGCTCATTTGAGTAAATTTTTGCACTATCCATAAGACCTTTTGTAAGTCTAACTGCCTGTCCGTCTTTTAAATCTATCGCTGGGTATAAAGTCATAAAGTTTTGTCCTATAAATTAATAAAGTTTTCTAAAATATGTAAACCATTTTCATGGCTTTTCTCAGGGTGTGGTTGAATTCCAAACACATTTTCATGAGCTACGGCAGATGTAAATTGATATCCGTAATCAGTTGTTCCGATTATGTTATTTTTATCTGTGCAGTTCACATGATAAGTATGCACAAAGTAAAGATAGTGCTCTTCATCTAAATTCTCAAAAAGAGGATGTTCTACTGTAAACATTCTATTCCAGCCCATATGCGGAACTTTTAAAGGCTCACTGAATTTTGAAGAATCAAAAGCAGTAACACTACCTTTAATAAGTCCTAATCCTTCATGCTTTCCAAACTCTTCACTACTCTCAAAAAGAAGCTGCATACCAAGACAGATACCAAGCATATATTTCCCACTTACAGCATATTCACGCAGAGCCTCTATCATGTTTCTCTCACGTAGATGCTCCATCGCATCACCAAAGGCACCAACACCGGGAAGGATAAGTTTGTCATAATCTTTAAACTTACTCGGATCACTCTCAACCACTGTCTCTTTTCCTAGTTTAGCAAATGCATTTTGCACACTTGCCAGATTTCCCATATTATAATCGACTATCGCTATCACTGATAATCTCCACTATTTTTATTTTTTGTGAATCTTATATATATTCCCAGGGTAAAAAGCAGCAAGGCAACTCCACCTATAATATACATGGCATAGAGAAGTTGCTCAGGGGCAGTTATGGCAAACTTAAATACAAGCATGAGAGCCTCGATAGAGAGCGCGATAATAATAGAACCTAAAAACTTTACCATCGTTTTGTTTGGTCCGGAAATATTAACCTCTTTATGCCTTCCAAGCACCTCTTCTTCAATAAGTGTCTTGGCTAAATCAAAGACTGCCAAGGAGAGTGTAAGCAAAATTGTTGCTTTAAACATTGCATCAACAGAAAAGCTTTGCAGCGATATCTCTGCAACATAAAAGCTCTGTACACCATGAATAAACAGAAGCAGAGCGACTGCTGCAAGGGCAAACGCAAACATTGTATAAGCGTATTTAAAGACTTTAGAAAAGAGTGTATCCATTCTATTGAGGTGTGCTATTTTTAACACTTCATCAATCGGCATATCAATACAGGCTACATATT
>JBDLHW010000261.1:0-2123 GCA_039715155.1 Campylobacterota bacterium
TGGAGCTTACATTGATGGAGCTAAAACAACGATTTGCACTTTTAAGTGACAAAGATCCAGACAAGCTGCAACTCCCTACATTAAAGTTAATAAGCAAATCAGACTATAGTGCCCAGAATCTGGAACTGAAAAGAGACAGATTACGTGCAGAACAGTCAAACTATAATCAAAAAGTGACATGGGCAAAATACCTTCCTACTGTTTCGCTACAAGGACAGTATACGGATGCAGACCTTAACCCATTTTTTGCCTCAAACCCCGATATTAAAGAGAAATATTATACTTACGGGTTTACTATTTCCATGCCATTGGACATTAACTCTTTTTCAGATATTGAAAAAAGTAAAGTTGAAAAGCTAAGAGCCGCAGTGGAGGTTCTTGATCGAAAAGACACAGTAGACGAAGAGTATGATTGGATATACAATAGTTTAGATATCCTGGACAAAAAGATCCAGTTGGCACATAAAGATGAGAAAGTCTATAAAAACCTTCATCGTCTAACAAAAGATCTTGCTCAGGCTGGAGAAAAAACCTCTTTGGATGCTGATATCATGTATAATTCTCTACAGATCAGAAAATTAGATCAACAGATATATAAGATCGATAAGCAGATACAGTTATTGAAACTTTATGTACGGGTAGAGAATGCAATTTAGCAGCTATATGAGTAAATGGCTGTATGGTGATGATGGCTATTACAAAAACTTTAAGGCTATAGGAAAATCAGGCGATTTTTATACGGCGGTAAGTACAAGCAGTTTTTTTGGTGCAAGTATCGCTAACTATTTCTATATTCTTCTCAAAGAAGGAAAAGCAGATAGAAATGGTTGGCTTATAGAGATCGGTGCGCATCAAGGATACTTGATATGCGATATGATACAGTGGCTTTATACCTGTGATCCAAGTTTAGTCAAATCATTGAAATTTGGTATAGTGGAACGTCAACCTGAAGTGCAAAAGGCACAGTTGGCCTACATCCAAGAACGTTTTGGTGATGATGTGCAGATCACACATTTTAATGATATTTCAGAAGTGAAAGCATCATATGCTTTTGTTGTGGCCAATGAGATCTTTGATGCATTCCCTTGCGAACTTTTTAAAGATGAAAAGATCGCTGAAGTGAATGATCATGAAATAGAGTGGGTAGCTGCTCCAGCTGAGATGTTGTCTTGGGCTAAAAAACATCATCTCACACAAGGCGAGATAGCTGTTGGCTATGAAGAATTTGCAAAAGAGATGGCAAGTGGTATAGAAAAATGTGACTTTGTCACTTTTGACTATGGTGAGAAGTATGTACGTAATGATTTCTCTATACGTGTCTACAGGTCACATGAAACCTTTCCACTTTTTGATGAAGCGCTAAATCTATCTGAATCCTATAAAAAAGATGACATTACTTATGATGTAAACTTTGGACATGTGAGTGAAGCGTTTAAATCTGCAGGATTTGAAGAGATGTTCTATGAGACACAGGCACGCGCTTTGATACGTTTTGGATTGATCGATATCCTTGAAATGTTTTCCAAACAGACTACACAGTCAAGATATATGAGTGAAGCAGATAAAGTGAAAACACTGATCTCTCCCACCATGATGGGAGACAGATTTAAGTTGATACACTTTAGAAAGTAGATAGCTAGAGACTTGCAGCCTTGATCATTTTACAACGTTTGATCGATGCATCTTCACTTCCAAACATTGCAGTATACTTATCAAATTTCTCTTGTGTAATCATTGCTATACATTGCGCTTTATCCATTGTATCAGTAGAAGCTACAGGTGTTTGCATTGATGTTTTTACTATTTCCTGTTTCTTATTATCCTCCGGATACATGTAATCTGCATTGAAATTCGTATCATTTACATCTTTGAGTTTGATCACTTTTTTTGGTGGAGGTGGAATATATGTTTGTTGCATTGCTTGTGTTGTATTTTCATTTTTATCTTGTATTGTAGGTTCGACACATCCACTTAAGAGTAAAAGAATGGTGATGGAGATAATGCCATATTTCATATGCACTCCTATTTAGTATGATTAGAGTTATTGTAATATAATCTACAAAGAATTACAATAAAATGAAGCTTAAATTGATAGAGATAAATAAAGAGTTACTGATGGATGA
>JBDLHW010000262.1:0-2118 GCA_039715155.1 Campylobacterota bacterium
TCATCCACAACATTCAGATCAAATTCCACACTCACGCAGGCAAGATCAAAATAGAGATCATTGATGCCTGCAAATTCCCAGTCAATAAATTTTACATTTTTGTTTGAAAAGATAATATTTTTAGGGTTAAGATCGTTATGACAAAGCAACATCTCTTTTGGGTAGTTCTCAAGTACAGCAAATGCCTCTTTGACTTCTCTGTTTTGAACAGTAAACAGAGCTTCCAAGTCTATAGCTTCACTCTCAATTTTTATAACATGCAGTTTTTTTAAAATTACAACGATTTTCTTTAACTCTTCTCTTGAAAGAGATTTTTTATGCTCTCCCTCTAAAAATTCACAGATCATTAACTCATTCTCACTATCCAGAATGAAAGGTTTTGCCGCAATATTTTTTTTATGGGCTAGAGACTGTATCTTAAATTCCAGTTCTCTGTCTCTTTCCTGAAGTATGAATTTACGCAATAAATAAGTGTTATTACGATATTGAAATGTATAGTTTTTGTTAGAAAAGCCCTGATCTGAAACTGGGATCAGGACTGTATTATCAAGATTGGGAAAAAGTGGATAATTACTGAGCTTTATGTTCATTCAAGGCCTTGCGCCAGCTTGCATAACCGTAAAATGCCAAAACAATATATAAGGCAAAAAGTATAATGGTCGCCAAATAACCAGATTTCCAGTAAAGTATAATGGCGGCAGAGTCAATGACCATCCAATAGAGCCAATTTTCCAAAACCTTTTTGGCCAACATCCAGGTTGCGATCATGGAAAAGACCATCACAAAAGCATCAAGATAAGCAAACTTTGCACCCATATACGTCTCTGAGACGTATCCTAGCACAATACCGCCAGATACACCTGCAATGATCGTCAGAACATGTCTTTTGGCAGACCATTGACTGATGGCTAGACGTTCACCTTTTTCATCTTCTTTCCAGAGCATAAAACCATACACTGCCATAACCATATAGTAAAAGTTTAAGGCAGAAGAGGAGACCAGTGCACCCTCCCAAAAAAGAATCGTATAGATAAGCGTACTGAAAAAAGCAAAAGGCCATGCCATCTGCAGCTCTTTTGCTGCAAGAATAACATAGGAGATACCCAAGATAACTGCCATGACCTCCCAGCCGGACATCATTGCAAATGCATCAAAGATACCCTTTAGCGTAAGATCCATTTTAGAAACGTCCCTCTCGGTTATGTCCCACAAATTTCAGAACAAAAATAGAGTCTGGAATTTCAGAAAAAACAGAATATATCTCTTCTTCCAAGAGTTTCATAATAATTCGATAATCACCATGAAGCTGTGTACTGAGTTCATTACACACTACAGTCACAGTTGGTTCCGTTTTCAGTCTCTCAATAAATGCAGAGATCGGTGCTTCATACTCACGCTGCAGAGGATACATACTGATATCTACTGAAATTTCCATCTTTGACTCCTTCTAAAAATCGTAAGAGAGTGTTAAACCTGCTGTTCTTGGTGCACCCAACTGTGCATAGAGTTCTGTTTCATAAAATTTAGCCGGGTTGTTACCAAAACTTCCAAATCCACGTACATAGTACGCTTCATCTGTAATATTCTTTGCCCACAAACTTGCAGAAAAACTACCGTTGGTATATTCAAGACTTGAATTTAAAAGTGCATAAGCATCTGTTTTTTCATTATGTCTGTTAGAGAAATAGTAACTACCTTTTCCTTCAACATTGGCTTTAAATGTCCAAGCTTCCAAAAAGAGGTAATCAAACCCTACACTGTACTGATACTCAGGAGAGTTTGCAGGAGCACGTCCTGTCATATCGATTGCTGTAGGATTTGGATCATTATACTCATCAAACTCTGCTTTTAGAAGTCCTAGCGTGGTGTAAAGGTGTAGACCATCCATTGGGTAGTAGTCAAGCTGTGACTCTAAACCATAGTAATTTCCTTCAGCAGCATTTGCCAGGTAATCGATGAACTCTGTACTTCCATCTGTACGGGTCTGCACTACTGAACTTTTTACCTGCTGGTCTTTTCGCTTTCCGTAAAAGAGGTTTAGTCTGCTTTTAAGCTGGTTATTGAAATGAGAAGAGTTCACACCTGCATCCAGATTCCATAGATTTTCAGTCTGATACT
>JBDLHW010000263.1:0-2114 GCA_039715155.1 Campylobacterota bacterium
GCATTCATGAGAACAAGCAGGTAGTTACTGTCTTTTGCTAAGATATCTGAACACTCCTGTCCATCATCAGCGATAGTTATCTCAATCCCGGAGTCTGCTAAAAGACCGCTAATAACTTTCTGGTTGATTAAATTGTCTTCTGCAACAAGAATTCTCTGACCGGCAAACTCTTTGAAGTTATCTTTTGTAATTTTGTCGTGAGGAGGAACATCTCTTTTTTTAATGTGGTGTGTCGGTTCTATTGAGGGAGCACTGTCAGCTTTTCTCTGGTGAGGTGTATCACCGAATGATCCCTCCTCTTTGCCGTCAAACTCATCTTTTGGCTCTTCTTTAGCTTCTACAGATTCTATTTCTGTTTGAGCTTCTTCACTAACTATGTTTTCTTCAGTATCATCAACTACATCTTCTACAGGCTCATCAATCTCTATTTGAGTAAGTTCTTCAGAACTCTCATTCATTTTAATAGAATCATCAGCCTTAGAACTTCTACTTTTAATCATAAAATAGATTAATATAACAACTAAAAGAGCTACAAGTGCTAAAATCTCTGTTTGATACTGTTCCAACATGTAATTTCCTAATTTTTTCTTTATCATACCTCATAAAGAATTAATATTATACAAAATTGATGTATAATTCATTAAAATTACTACTAGGGTGACATCTTTGCAAAATATTCCACACATTCCAGTCCTTTATAGAGAAGTTATTGATACTTTTACAGATATTGAGAGTGGAGTTATTATTGATTGTACTATGGGGTACGGTGGGCACTCATCAATGATTTTAGAATCAAATCCAAATATCAGACTAATAGCGATTGATCAAGACCAAACTGCAATAGATTTTTCCAGCGAGAGGTTGGCCCCGTTTGGAGATAGAGTTAGCATACGCAAAGGGCGATTCTCATCTGTTATCCAAGATATTCTACGTGAGGTAGATGCAAGTGAAATAAAGGGTGTTTTAGCAGACATCGGTGTCTCATCTTTGCAACTTGACCAAAAAGATAGAGGCTTTTCATATGAGAGTGATAATCTTGATATGCGTATGGATAGAGATGCTCCGCTAACCGCTGCAACAGTTGTCAATGAGTACTCAAAAAAAGAGCTAGAGACAATTGTTTTAGAGTATGGAGAGCTTAGAAACTATAAAAAAATAGCTACAGAGATAGTAGCAAAGCGTCCTTTTTCATCTGCAAAAGAGTTAAGTGATGCACTAAAACCGGATTTACCACGAGGTAAAAATATACACCCGGCTACACTTTTAATGCAGGCAATACGCATAGAAGTCAATGATGAGCTTGGGGAGTTGAAACTACTTTTAGAGAGCCTGAAAAGTGCAAAGCTTCCTGATGCAAAGATAGCGATAATCTCATTTCACTCCCTTGAAGACCGTATAGTAAAACAGGCTTTTGCCTCATGGTCAAAATCCTGTATCTGTCCTCAAGAAGCCATGAGGTGTACATGCGGAAACAATCATCAACTTGGTAAAGTTTTGACAAAAAAACCACTCATGGCAAAAGATGATGAACTTAAAGAGAACGTGAGAAGTAGAAGTGCAAAGATGAGAGTATTTAAGATGGATCTCTCATGAGTGAAAAAACTGAACTCTTAGAAGAAGTCGGTTCTGTACTCTCTCCTAAAAAAACTTTAGATTTTACCTATTTTATGTATATTATTTTAATAATCTCTTTTGTCGCAATGTTTCTCTTTCCTAAAATTTACATTCAACAACAGATTTACTTTAAAAGTAGAGACATCTCGAAACTAAAAGTGGAGTATGATACGCTCAAAGAAGAGAATAAAATCATAAGTGCTTCAGTAGAATCGATAAAATTTAAAAATCAGATACTAGATACACTTTTTTAGAACGATAGTTAAAGGTATATAATGATTCGTAAATTTATAGAGTTTTCCATAAATAAACCCTTATTAAATCATATGTTACTAACGTTTATTTTGATGATGTCTATTTTTGCGTATATAAACATACCTAAAGAGATATTCCCGCCGATGAATATGGATAAAGTCACTGTAAATGGTGGTTATGCCGGAACTTCTGCAGATATTCTAGATAAGATGGTAGTTCAAACTATAGAAGATGACCTGCAGAAC
>JBDLHW010000264.1:0-2097 GCA_039715155.1 Campylobacterota bacterium
AGTTTTACAAAAGATTTGGCTTCACTTATCACTGGGGCAGATTTAGCAGTCTCACGTGCAGGTGCTTCAACTCTTTGGGAGTTAACGGCTAATGGAGTCCCGGCTCTTTATGTCCCGTATCCTCATGCTGCAGGAGACCATCAGTTTCATAATGCTCAGTTTATAGTTGAGAATGAGTTAGGTTGGTGTGAACGTGAGGGTGAAGGGTTGAGAAGTAAACTGCTCTCAATTTTAAAAGAGGATATAATTCAGAAAAGTGAAGCGCTGCTGAACTATGCGACAAAAGATGTGGCAAAGCAGATGATAGAAGATGTACAAAAGAGTTTAAATGATTAGAGAACTAGCACAACTCCTAGTAGATATTATTTTTGAGTGGGGATACTTAGGTATATTTATAATGATGACCATTGAGAGTTCATTTATACCTTTTCCAAGTGAGATAGTTCTCATACCTGCTGGATATTTAGCTGCACAGGGTGATATGAATATGGGAATGATAATGAGTGCGGCTCTTGGCGGTTCTATGCTTGGTGCTTTTATAAACTACTATCTTGCTTTTACACTTGGTAGAAAATTGCTGAAAAAATATGGAAAATACTTCTTTATAAAAGAGAATGCCTTAGAGAAGATGGATAGCTACTTTAAGAAGCATGGTCATGTATCTACCTTTACAGGGAGACTGATTCCAGGAATCCGTCAGCTCATATCGATTCCGGCAGGACTTGCCCGTATGAATTTGGTACAGTTTTCTATGTACACTGCTCTTGGAGCGGGTTTATGGGCATTGATACTAGTACTGCTTGGATACTTTATAGGTGCAAATCAAGAGTTGATAGATACTTACTTAAAACAGATAACTATCAGTATAGTTTTATTGATGGTTTTATTATTGGCTGTATACTACGGCTATCAAAAAAGAAAGGTTTAAATTATGGATTATATGTTTGCAGAGGGTTTTTTAGGTACAAGAGCACCGTTTTTTATGGATTTTGTAACGCTGATAGTGGCGTTTTTACCTGTTTTGGTTTATGGAGCTATACTCTTAGCCAGAAAAAAGATGTTCATGGCGCATACGGTTGTACAAAATATTATATTTGTAGTCTCAGTCATTGTTGTGACATATTTTGAGATAGGTGTTCGTGTTGGCGGTGGTTTTGATGCTTTTATGAGTGGAAGCAGCGTTGAGTATACATACGCTTTTGTTGTTCTGATTTTACATATTATCATAGCAGTTGCAACACTTTTTTACTGGATTAGAACAATCTTTTCGGGTAACTATGAGTTCGTAAAAGGCTTACTGCCGGGTCCTGCATCCATGTCTCATAGAGAGATAGCTATTAAAACTTTTATAGGTATAATATTTACCTCATTTAGCGGTATTTGGGTCTACCTCTTACTGTTTGTATACTAAAACAGATAAAAAGCACTAGTGCTTTGAGCTTCCCGCTTAGGGAAACCTAGTGTTAGCGTAGGTAGCGGAACTAGTTCTGATGCCGTTAGTAAATAAATGGAGGTTCCCTTCATTTTATGAAATAAAATTAAGGAATGTAAATGATTAAAATTGATGACAAAGCACCGGAGTTTTGCTTACCAAACCAAGATGATGTAGAGATATGTTCACGTGATTTAAAGGGAAAGTGGGTTGTTCTGTACTTTTACCCAAAAGATAATACTCCAGGGTGTACAACTGAAGCGTGTGATTTTACTGAAGCTGCACCTGATTTTTCAGACCTTGAGACTATCATCTTAGGTGTAAGTGCAGACTCTACAAAAAAACACCGTAACTTCATCGAGAAGAAAGAGCTGGGTATTACACTTTTAAGTGATGAGTCAACAGAGATGATGCAAAAGTATGGCGTTTGGCAACTCAAGAAAAACTACGGTAGAGAGTATATGGGAATAGTTCGTACAACTTTGATTATAAATCCTGATGGCGTTGTAAAAGGTCTATTTGAAAAAGTTAGAGTGAAAGAGCATGTTGCAAAAGTGAAAGTGGAGCTAGAGAGACTTCAAGCCTAATGCTTCATTCCCAAGCAGAACTTGGGAACTGAGTTAGAGATTAATATTTGTAACGTAAGTAGAAACGTATGTCTTGAG
>JBDLHW010000265.1:0-2096 GCA_039715155.1 Campylobacterota bacterium
TTCTTTCATATTAAAGGGTTTACGTAAGTAGTCATCCCCTCCACACAAAAACCCCTCTTCTATCTCTTTATCTGTATCTTTTGCAGAGACAAACATCACTGGAGTGGTTACACCTTTATCGCGAAGATAGCTGACAAATTCACTTCCTTCAACACGAGGAAGTGTACGGTCAACAAGTATTAAATCTACTCCTTCTTCCAATATCGACTCGGCCCCTTTTGTAGAAGTTAACCCTATAACTTTATATCCTTCTTTCAGGAGATGGAACTTTTCCAGCTCCTGAAGATCTTCATTATCTTCAATAATCAAAATGGTTGCGATAGGGTCAATACTACTATTATCCATTACAAATCCTTTTTTATCTATAGCCAGTTTCATATATCAATCCTTGTAAGAGGCAGAAAAATCAAAAGTCATGCCTGTTTTAAACTCTTTGGTAGTTCATAGCAATTAGGCTATATAGTTACCATTGATAAACCCTTTAAAATTTAGCAGATAAACTCATACTCAAAGTTCTTCCATTATTAAAACTTCTTGTAATATTTTCGCCTTCTTTCCATTCAGTCTTTTGATCTAAAATATTTCCTATTTTACTTTTGAACTCAAAATCATAACCATAGTTAAATTTCTCTATCCAAGCAAAGTCTAAAAGCATTGGAGGTGTTTCATATTGGTCTGGCTGCTCAAATTGACTAATAACACCTATTTTACGAATACGTTCTGACATATAGTTGAAATTGAGACTTGCTGATCTTTTTTCATTCTCATACCCTAAAGTAACGTTCAATACATATGGGGAAAGGCCCTGAAGGTCTCTTTTGTCTGAAGTGTATTTTTCTTTTTGTTCTTCTGTCAAGGATACCTCTGAAAAATTATAGGAGAAGTTTCCAGATACATAATACTGTGCCAAACTCTTATTAATAAAGTCCAATTTTTTTCTCCCATCTATCTCGAAACCATAAAGTGTTGCATTATCAGAATTTATAAATGTATATAGTGGCAGAGATGAAGTCGCTAATTGTGCATCTTCAATAGGTTTATCCATGTATTTATAAAAAAGTCCCAACTTTACATTCTCATCATCAGAGAAGAAATAACTATATTTAAAATCAAAACTATAAATAAGTGTATTTACAAGTTCTGGATTACCTATTATAGAAGCAACCTCAGTTGGATGAGAATATTTTCCTTCAGTAGCTTCTCTCATATCTGGCATGATATAAGTTTTTGATGCAGCAATATCAAAGATGTTTTTGTCATCATACTTATATTTTAAACTAAAAGAAGGGAATAGGTCATCTATAACTAATGTCGATTTTTCTCTTACAATTGCTCGGCTATTATTCTCAAAATCTTCTTTATATTGATAAATAGTTTGATCCAAATTTACATATCTAAGTCCAAGAACTACTTCAAAGTCTTCGAAAGGTCTACTCATCCAAGATACATAAGGACTCTTTTCATCTATATACCCATCAAAGTAATCTGCAGCTTGGAAACGTGTAGTAAGTATAAATGGCCTATACTCATAAGGATACGCAGGTAAGGCAAAAGCACTATATAGCGTATCGATATCCATAACAAGATCAGTGTCTTTTAAAAATGTATAGTTTGTATTATCTAGAGACAATCTAGTTGTTCTTGAAATTCTTTCTTTTGAAGACATATTTATTCCATATTCGATATATTCATCTTCTCGAAATACATTTAGTTTATGTCTATTTTTAAGATACATTGCATCCAAAACATCATCTGACTTTAATCTATTTGCTATATTGTTAGTTATTCTGGTGTCCATATAGGGCACCTCACCCTCATTTGCCGTATAATAAACATAGCTATAGTTATTAGGCTGATAAAATTCAGCTGTAGAGTGTTGAAGTCCAAACTGAAACTTTGAATCTAAGTTTAAAATTTGATAATCAAACTCTCCACTTATCTGATCTACATTCATTTCACGTTCTTCCCAATCCAAAAAATAATAAGTCAGATTGGAAAGCAAAACGTACAAAGCCATTGCCATATCCGGGTAATGAGTAAAAGCTGTCTCCGGGAACAACGGCCACGCGAACTTCGGTAGTCATCCATTTGGCAAA
>JBDLHW010000266.1:0-2046 GCA_039715155.1 Campylobacterota bacterium
TAATAGAGTTGAATCAATTAGCAAATGATTCATTAGAAATATTAGTTGACAATCATGTGATTGCTGAAGGTGAAGTTGTTATAGTTGATGGAAACTTTGGTGTTCAAATTACAACTATCGGCACAAAACGTGAGAGATTGAAACAGCTTAAGGCTTAGTGTGAAAAATAGAGAAAATGAATTAACCAAAAAATATATTAAAGATATTAAATCTGCGGATGTCTGGAGTGTTTTTAGAATAATCGCTGATTTTGTAAAGGGTTTTGACGAACTTGGAAATCTTGGCCCAGCAGTTACAGTTTTTGGCAGTGCCAGAACCGAGGAGAGTGATTTTTATTATAAAGAGTCAGAGAAACTGGCCTCTATGTTAGCGACAAAAGGTTACAACGTAATGACCGGTGGTGGACCAGGTATAATGGAAGCTGCAAATAAGGGTGCTTATAAAAATGGTAATGTAGAATCTATAGGGCTTAATATAGATTTAGAACATGAGCAAATTACAAACCAATATACTACTAAAGATTTAAGTTTTGATTACTTCTTTTCAAGAAAAGTCATGCTTGTTAAGTACTCTGTCGCTTATGTCATTTTTCCTGGTGGCTTTGGAACACTGGATGAACTGTTTGAAGCATTAACTTTAGTCCAGACCAGAAAAGTTACCGGTGTTAAAATATTTGTAATTGGAACAGATTTTTACCAGCCTCTCTTAGATTTTGTAGAAGATAAATTGCTCTTAAGTGATATGATAGAAAAAGATGATTTGGAGATGGTTAGGTTAACCGATGATATAGAGAGCGTAGTGTCTGATATAGATGTCTGCCTTTCAACACAGCTTGAAGTTTTAGAAGAAGTCGGATTAGAGAAAACAGAGTATTATAAATCACTGTCGAGTTTAAGAAAATGAGTTTAAAGAAAGTCTTAGTTGGAATGAGTGGTGGAGTTGATTCTACTATTACTGCATTATTATTAAAAGAAGAGGGTTATGAAGTAGAAGGTTTATACATGAAGCTTCATTCAAAACCTGGATATCATGAGGTACATCAGGCTCGTGCTCAAAAAGCAGCGGACTTTGTTGGAATAAAACTACATACTCTTGATTTGCAGGATACTTTTAAAAAAGAGGTATTTGACCCCTTTATAGAAACTTATGCAGAGGGTAAAACTCCAAACCCATGTGCTTTATGTAATAGAAGCCTGAAGTTTGGTGAGATGATAAAGTTTGCTGATGAGATAGGTGCAGAGTATTTAGCAACTGGTCATTATATTAAAACCGATGGAAAATATTTTTACTCTGCGGATGATGATACAAAAGATCAGAGTTATTTTCTATTTTATGTACATAAAGAGATCCTACCAAGACTACTTTTTCCACTAGGAAATAGAAAAAAAAGTGATATTAAAAAGATTGCTGCTTCCATAAAGGGCTTGGAGTCCTTCTCTTCACAGGCAGAGTCAAGTGAGATATGTTTTGTAGAAACAACTTATACAGACTTACTAAAAGATTATGTAGATGTGGACAATGTTGGTGAAGTTCTTGACAGAGATGGAAATGTTGTAGGTGAACATAAAGGTTATATGCACTATACAATTGGTAAGAGAAAAGGCTTTACTGTTAAAGGTGCGCACGAACCTCATTATGTATTAAGTATAGATGCAGAGAAAAATCAGATTGTAGTTGGTAAAAAAGAAGAGCTTGCATGTAATAGAGTTATCCTAGATAATCTTAATATGTTTAATGAAGAAAAAGAGTTTAATACAACAGTAAAATTAAGATATAGAACTATAGCAGTTTCATGTAGAGTAAAGATAGAAAAGAATAGAGCTTATGTTGAGTTAGATGAGAGCGTATTCGGGGTAGCAGTTGGTCAAGCAGCAGTCTTTTATGATGATGATAAGCTGATTGGTGGTGGTTGGATAGCAGAAGTTTAGAGCCTAAAAACACCCAAACGTAATCCCACAAAAAACAATTCAGAAATCTTAAGATAATTCTCTGAAACATTAAGCTTCTTCAAAGCAACTTCCTCCTATAATTCCCATCCACAAACAC
>JBDLHW010000267.1:0-2033 GCA_039715155.1 Campylobacterota bacterium
CAGTTCTGCTATGAGTTTTGACTCTTGTGCACAAGTGATGACATTTTTGTTGATAACAGAAGAGCCTAATGTATAAGGGTACTCACCCACTGTTGTTGCAAAATACGGGTCAGGTGATGAATCTCCACTTTTACTCATTCCATTTTTTCACTATTTTTGAGATTGATGATGTCGATATACTTAAATTACACCCCAGGGGTTGAATCTCCACTTTTAAATATTGATATCAAAACAAAATAGTATAGCCATAATTGTTTTAAAATATTGTAATATATTTTATTTATGAAAAGGTAGAGGTGTGCCGACACGTCCAAGAATAGACCTTGCAGGTTATTATCACATCATTAGCAGGAGATTCAAATTGGATGGATACACTCAGGCAGATGTCGCACGGTACCTGAACATATCGAAATCACTCATTTCCAAAATCATAAAAAGTGGAGATTCAACCCTGGGGTGTAATTGTGTTATTTTAATGAAAGATTAAGACTTAAAAGAAAAAATTTGGATTGAAAAAGTTTGTTTCTAAAGCGAAAACAACGCTCACTCTTCGTCTCTAACACATCTCACTGCACTGTTAAGACGCTTTTCATCATAGTATATAGCACCTGTATATAAATGTACATACCAAGCATTATTTTTAGCATCTGTTAAACTATAACTAGTAGATGACCAATAATACGAATTAGTAATTTGGACAAATGGACTCGGTATGATCGGGTATTGTGTATAGTCTAGTGAACTTTTAAGTTCACTTATATTTGGAAGTCTCCACCCACTTCCATCTAAACTGAGAGATTCACAGTGACCTATTGCATCTTCCCAGTGCATAGGCATTTGAGAACCCATACTGCTATCGTCTTGCCACTCCAAATTATGAATTGTATCTATTACTGTGTTATTAGAGTCGCTTCTTACAAAGTCAGCATTTAAAATGCTAAGACTTATCATTATCAAATATATTATCTTCATATCTTTCTCCTATTTTACTTTAGTATCAAAAATCAAAGTTTATCCTCCGTCTCTAACACAAATAACACCTAAGATGAGACTTTTACCACCATAAGCCGTATTGCCTTTATAGAAGTCCACAACGTAAGCAGAATCTTTAGAAAACTCAGCGGTGTTAGAAGACCAATATGTATCAGTAAATGGAGCAGATTGAAAAATGGTATCTATAGCAGGAAGATGATGCAAAGCAACTATATTTGACAGTTCTTCAATCGTTGGGAGCCTCCAATCTGTATATCCAGCCCTAGTATGGCCTAGCGTAAGTTCAGCACAGTAAGTAGCTGCTGTATCTCCACTAGTATCGTAACAAGCTGGTGAGCTATTATTAATGTCACAGGAATTGAAGTTATCACTGCTTAACCATGGCTTCTCTAAATTAGCACCTTCAGGGTTGTCTTGCCACATAAGCCCAGTCAGTTCATCTGTAACTATGTCAGAAGCTCTGGTATAATTTGTATCAACACCTTTTTGATAGTAGCCATCATCTCTTAATGAACCATCTGTTACCTCTACCCCAAATATGTCGTAGCTTAGTATTTGACCCGTTTTTTTAATAGCTGATGTACTACCATTCCTGTCACCAACATTACTGTCACTGTCATCACTACAAGCTGAGAACATTATTCCAGCACTTAGTAACAAAGTTATTAAAAATATATTTATTCTCATCGTATTCTCCTAAAACAAAAGATATCTCATACTTAATAATATTCCTCTCTCTATTAACATAAACTTAATATGTACATTTGCCCACCTTTAACCAATATTTGCCTAAAGCTCCACGTTCGACAACACTTAGTCGAGATGCTCGTTATATGAAGAGAAAAGAGCGAAAAAGAGGTCAGTTTTTGCATCAAGAATTGTACTGAAAGACACCAAGATATTATATGTTGCTTGAAAGTAAGTAATTTAGGGTTGATCGTTTGAGTGGCTCCGGATACTGGATTCGAACCAGTGACCAAGTGATTAACAGTCACCTACTCTACCGCTGAGCTAATCCGGATTGTTTAAGAGGTCGAAAT
>JBDLHW010000268.1:0-2029 GCA_039715155.1 Campylobacterota bacterium
AAATCTCTGTGCATTCTGCTCGGGAGCATTCCAAAAACCTCTGTAGATGTAACCACCTCGATGAATCAACTCCCCTACTTCACGTACTCCACACTCTTTTCCCTCTTCATTAATTACATAGAGTTCAACATCGGGAATAGCTTTTCCTATAGAATCCGGTCTAATTTCAACTTGACTTGGATCTAGATATGTTGAACGAAAAGCCTCTGTAAGTCCATGCATAGAGTAAAAGGCGGCGTTTGTGAAGAGTTTTTTACAATCTTGAATCATCTTCTTAGTCACATTTCCGCCAGATGACGTTATAGTTTTTACATTTGCAAAGAGTTCTACATTTGGAACTCTATGCATATCTTCATCAAAAATTTGAGTAATATTTATAGGCATCAGAGGTATAACAGTTACTTTGTCATCAATTAAATGATTTAAAAAATCCTCAGGAAGTATAAATCTATGTAGAGCCAAGGTGGCTTTTTTATAGAGGCTTGTAAAAATCTGATTGAGTCCATAATCAAGATTAAAAATCAGCAGACCAGAGATAACATCACTCTCTTCTATCTTCAAATACTGTGCTGCAACACGAGCAGAGTTCATAAGATTTCTATGCGAAATAACAATACCTTTTGGTGTTCCACTCACACCAAACGAGTAAGTTATCACTGCATTTGAGTGTCCACTTATATCGCAAGAGTAAGGTTTATTGTAATATTTATATATTTCACTAAATGAGGGGATATCCTTGTCTGACGATTCATACGAAATAATATGACCACTAAATTTTATCTCTTCTATACTTTCAAGCTTCAGTTTGTCAGTAATAATACATTTGATATCACAGTCATTTATAATGTACTCCACCTGCTCCGGTTTTAAAAGTTTTGTGAGTGGGACTAAAATGTAATCTGTTGATAAAATAGCAAGGATAGCAATAACTTGCTCTATACCTTTGTTAGAGTAAATACCAACTCGTGACTCTTTTGGCAGGTCTAACTCTTGTAGATAATAAGCCACTTGATTAACACGTGTAAACAGCTCACCATATGTAATACTTTTTTCATTAAACACTAAAGCTGTTTTATCAGGGTGTGTTAGCGCAGACTCTTCTATAAGTGTTCTAATACAGTTTATTGACATGTTAAGCTCCTTTTGCTCCAAGTGTCCAGATATCATAATTCTTATCCATTACAACGGTTGGATTGTGATCTGAGTTTAGTATCTTCCTATAAAAGAAAGAGATTATATCCTCTATCTCCTCATCCGATAAAACCTTCGTGATTCCACCCGTTAAAACAATTGAGTTAATAGAGAGAAGTTTTAGGTTAATATAGGCCTTTTTATAGTGTGACATTTTACAAAGAACTAAGAAGATAGCTAGCTGCATAAGTACTTTAAGTGCCTTGTCACTGCTCTCTTCAAAGATATTTTCCGTAACTTTGAGGTGCGTTAGAAGCTCATAGGTAAACTCATTGTTTTGTGCAGCAAAGATTAGGGACTCTTTTGATTTATAGACACCAAGTTTTTTAAACACTAGTCTATCATACTCATTTTGAGTCACTATGTTATCATCAACAAGGTCTTTAGAGTAGTGAATATCAGTAGTTGCTCCACCTATGTCTATGAGTATATAAGGGTCTACAACGGCGAAGTTTGCGTCTAAAAGAGGAAGTGTTCTGTTTACAATATATGGTGTTGAATATATCTGATTTGAAGTGATATCATAAAGACTTTTGATATCCTCTTTACCTACTATATCTGCCTGATAGAGGTTAGTAAGATACTCTTTGAGGTTCTCTTCGACTATATGAAGTTTATTATCAATGATATTTGGAAGTACGACAAGCTCATTGATGTTTTCTTCTAAGTTAGGTACTTCAGAACTGCTACCCACATAAACTATATTTGAGTAGTTCAGTTTATCAAGATAGCCAAAAAGTGTCTCATCAAAAATTTTTGATGCAGAATCAATCCCGCCAACAACGATAACCACATCAATTAAATCACTTGGAATTGAGTACTCTTCTATATTTTGATA
>JBDLHW010000269.1:0-2026 GCA_039715155.1 Campylobacterota bacterium
TTATGAATGATACTCTCAAAGCCAACTATCTTATCTCGTTGTTTGGAGAGACACTGGATGCGGGTGGTTTCCACCGTGCATGGTTCAAGTATGAGATCGCTGACGGCATAAATGCCAATGTCGGTGTTGTAGATTATATCGGTGGTTCTGTACTTTTTGATAGCATTAAAGATAACGATATGGTATTTGCAGATATCTCTTATAGCTTTTAAATCTTCTAAATATGTATTCTCATGTAATGTGGGAATGCAAAATTTTTCATCCTCTTTTACAAATTCATAAATAGTAATACCAAATTAAAATTAGAATATACAGCTGTTTATTATAGTTATTAATTGTTTAGTATTTTATAATATTAAACACTAGAATAGATATAGAGAATAGATAAATATTAGTTATGATTTTCATAACTTTTAATAATTAAAACTAAAGTTTTCTCTGTTATACTTTTGACTTATTTTATACAAAGAAGGACACAAGATGAGACAATTTCTAGGATTATCTTTAGCAGCAGTATTTGCTGTAACAGGAGCACAGGCGGCAACCAATGCAGAGCTTGAAGAGAGACTGACAGCTTTAGAAAGTAAAGTTGACAGCAACAAAAATACAATTACAGCAGTAAAGAAGCATGACGCATTCGATAACATCAAATTCGGCGTAGACTTTAGAAATGCAGTAGATGTATTGGAATATAAAAACAATGAAACCGGAGAAACAGTAGATAACTCATCGCTTTTGACAAGCAGACTCTACCTTACTATGTCAGCTGCTCCGATGGAGGGATTGATCTTCAAAGGTAAACTTGCGATCTATTCTACTTGGGGTGCACATATATTTGATGAATCTGCAGGACTTAAAGACTGGTCAGCATCATCTAAAGCAACAGATACGCTTATGAGAGTAAAAGAGGCATACTTTGTTTACTCTACAGATGTTGGAGAGCAGCCTGTGAGCTTCTCTATAGGACGTCGTCCATCAAGCAATGGATTTTTAGCTAACTACAGAGAAAATGAACAGAACCCTGGATCACCACTGGCACACATTACAAACATGGAAGTAAATGCGGCTATGGTAAGATTGGGATGGGATCGTTTTGTATCTGGTGCTTATACTAAGTTGGTATATGGTCGTGCACATACCGGTGAAGCAAATGGTGTATATAGTGTAGGTGAAAAGCCATGGGGACCATATGCTGAACATGATAGTGGTGATGAAAATGTTGACTTCTTTGTTACCCTTGGGGATGCATATAATGACGGTACATACCAGGTTATGTATCAGTGGGCACATATTTTTAACACTAAAGGACAAAAATATAACGATCCATCAACAAAAAAAGATGGTGCAGGTACGGCTGACCTCTTCTCTGTTGGTCTTAAGATAGACGGTATCGGTGATGGGATCAGTGATTTCTTGGATGAGACTACTGTTTTCATATCTGGAGCTTATGCAAACTACAACGCAGATGAAGGCTACCAGCTTCTTGGTTCTGAAAATGGTGGAAGCCAGGATGGTACCTCGATCTGGGTTGGTGCAGTTATGCCTGACATGATCACTGAGAATGGTAAAATTGGACTTGAATATAATCACGGTTCACAGTACTGGACTCCTATGACTTGGGCAGAAGACACTGCTATAGGTTCTAAGATCGCTGTACGTGGTGATGCCTATGAAGCATACTGGAACTTTGATCTTTTCGGTGTGAAGTATCTCCCTTCTCAGGTTAGATATACGTATGCACAGCATCACTACACACCAAACTTAAATTGTGCCGGTTGGGTTGACTCAAAAGAGGTTGACATCACTGCACAAGACTTAAGATTTGCAGTAAGTTACAAATACTAATGTAAATATGTACCGGGTTCTATTACCCGGTACTCACTATTTAAAATAGAAAATAGGCTGGCCTCTCCTAAAGTTTGTCCAAAAACTCAAGGTGGCCTATTTTATGTTTTATCTCTCTTTTTCCATGACTGTCAAAGGCTTTACAGATAAAATCCATGGCTCAAACCGTTTACCGTATGCT
>JBDLHW010000027.1:0-14374 GCA_039715155.1 Campylobacterota bacterium
CAGGCATGATCATATGATCATAGCCAGTTTTGTCAAACAGCTCGAAAGTGATATCTTTTTCAAGACCAAGCTGCTTGAGAAATTCGTAGACTCTTCCACCTTCCTCGCAGCCCCAGATATAGTGAACCTGTGCACAAAAGTGGTAGCCGTCCCTTTCAAAGGTGTGAGCATACCCACCCGGAACGTCATGCGCTTCAAGCATACAGACTTTGTACCCCTTGTTGCTGAGTAAGGATGCACAGGTTAACGCTGCACTACCCGTCCCAATGAACAGATAGTCATATTCCACCCCAGCAGCGTGATACTCTCGATAGTGCTCGTCCTGCAATTCCTTTTGTTCCCCGCTAAGTGCACCTGAACTGAATCTTTTCATTTACTTTCCTTCTTTAACGATAGGCTGCAAAGTTTTTTTGTCTATGTTGACTGTTTGTATATTGTCTAAATATATTTTACACTGATTTGGCTTCATATACCTTATGGCATAAAAAAACATTAAATAATATATAGTTAAAGTCAAATTGTATTTTTGCTAAAGGAGTACCTTTTGGAGTAAAAAATCATTACTCCAAAGGTCACCTCTTATTTGAACAAAATTTATAACAGCCTAATTTGTTCCAAAGATAAGAGGTAATGGCTGCTCTTTTAGTCCTTAAGTCCATTTCAAAAAACTGTCTACTTTATAGGGGACATTCCAAAAGAGATATTATATACCTATCTTAGGAGGTGAGAAATAATAACCTTGATACTCATCTATTCCAAGCTCATATAAAATATCAAATACCTCTTTTGAATGAACATATTCAGCTATGACAGTTATGTCTAATTCTTTACAAAAAGCAATAATAGCTTTAACCATTGCATATGATTCTTTATTTATATTTATGTTTTTTATAAATGCTCCATCAATTTTTAGATAATCAAGATCGATGTCCATAATATGAGACAAATTTGAATGACCTACACCAAAATCATCAATTGCTATTTTCACTCCATAGTTTTTAAATTTTGTTATAAATTCTTGCATTAAAGAAGTGTCTTCAATTGCTTCAGTTTCAAGGATTTCTATAACAAGTTGCTGTGCAAGTTTCGGATTCTCTTTGATATGTTTTTCAATATTTTTTGTCAATGTAGTATTAAATATATCACTATATGATATATTTATGGAAAAAAGTTTATCTGTTGTAGCCATACTATCAAATGTTTTTTTAAATATTATTTTCATAATATTATTATATTGTTTTGTATTGATGGCTTCTTGTAAAAATTCAAATGGAGATATTAAAATTTGTTTACCATCTACGTTTTCTTGAATTCTACACAAAACTTCATATTTAATAATTTTTTGTTCTCTATCTACAATAGGCTGATAAACGGGTATAACTCTATCATCTTTTATTGCTTCTTTTATTTTATCTTTCCATTTTAAAGTATTTTCTAATTTATCTTGGACATCAAGCATAGTATTATATACTTGATGTCCAAGATTATGGGTTTTAGCATATCTTAATGCCATATCAGCAGTTTCTATTGGATTGTCCTGATCTAAGGACATACCAATTGTTGCGTCAAGTTGTATATTCTCATCTATAGATTTTATATGGAATTTAAATTTACGTATAGCCTCTTTTAAAGCCAATAGGTCTTCATAACACTCAGCTGTGTCTAAAAATGAAGGATTTTTCAGCAATGCAAACTGATCTGCAAAAATTCTATAAATCTTATAATCATTATTTTTATTAAACTCTATTAAAGAGTTGGCAAATTCTTTTAAAATACAATTACCAGTATCAAACCCGTATATATTATTTATGTTTTGAAAATTATCGATATCTACAAATAGTATGATATTGTATATATTGTTACCAGTCTCTATATCTGATGAGAGTGCATGATAGCTGTACAGCTTAGTTAGAGAGTCTCTGTAGAGTTGATTTTCCAACTCTATTGTTCTCTCTTTCACTATATTTTCAAGAGAGTTGTTCATATACTCAAGCTCTTCAGTTTTTACTTCTAATTCATTTAATGGCTTTCTAATACTTTGCAGTATAATAAGTGTAGATATGACAGTTGAAATTATTATAAATGTAATTAGCATAGCTGTTTGAAGTATTGTATTCGCTCTTTTTTCTGCGATGATTGTATCTACTCTATTTAGCTTCTTTGCTAAAATATCTTCCGAAGCATGTACGAATTTTCGCATTTTACCTTTGAGCCCACTCTCTTCATTTAAACCTATAGAGTGTCTAATTTTGGCTGACTTTAAAAAGGATTGTTTATACTTATTGAGATTGAGCAGTGTCTCTTTTTTTAAGTCCACTTTTGAAACGAGTCTATTCGAAGCTTCTTTAAACATTGCAATATATTTCATATTATCTCTTAACATAAAATCTTTTTCATGTTTTCTAAGTTCATATATAAGAGAGAGAAGTTTTTTATTTCCATCTTTTAATGCATATTTTTCTAATTTATGTGCAGATTCTCTAAATTCACCATGTAAGCCATTATTACGATCTAGACCAATTATTTTTTCTTTATCTACAATATTTAAAAAAGTATCTTAATAGGAGTGCATTAGGAGATGAAGTTTTTTAAGGTCTTCAGTATTGATATTCTGCACATTAAGCAGCTTTTCTAGTTTGATAATATTTTGATGTATCCTATCTTTATTGACTTGAAATTTATTTACATATTTAAGTTTTTTTCTTAAGAGGAAGTCTTTTTCATTTCTTCTCAGCGACAGCATACTTACTTCTACTTCTCGAATAACTGATTTAGTGTCTTCTATCGTGTTTAACCTCTCTAAAGAGTATATTAACAGGATAAGAAGAGCTCCAAGACCCAATGAGTATATTATAGATGACAAAACTATTTTGTGTTTAACTTGCATGTTATGCTATGTCCTCCCCCCCCCATATTAAAGTTTAATTATGTAATCTAAACTATTTTATTATAATTAAATCTGTTAAATACTGTATCTAAAATTAAATTAAATTAAATATTACTATGTCCCTAAAATATGCCCAAAAAAGAATAGGAATAAAGAAGTTGAAAGATTTTAATAGAGCTACAAAGTCCTTGTTTACGGTATTTTATAGTTTTTTTATGTTGTTTTGAAACTTTTACTAAAGTAAAGGCTAAGCTCTTGAACCATGATATTATTTTGACAACTATCTGGTACTGACACAAGACTATAAATGGTCTCTTTTTTAATCTTTTAAAATATCTTTTTTCACTCTTGCAAATGCACTTTTCAAATCATCTTCACTAACACTGTCTAAAAGGTCTATATAGTAACTATAGAGTGCTCTGTTGTCTTTGGAGAGGTCCATACGAAGATAGGTTGAGGGAAAACTGCTGAGGGTCTTCTTTGGCGCATTTTGATTTGAGTTACAGACTATACCGCCCTTTTTAGAAACCTTTAATCTATACTCACAATCAGGGGTGAATTTATATAGACTGTGAAGTCTCTTCTCGACTGCTTCATCTGAGGGAAAAACTACCAACCTCATACACGGAATTTTATTTTTCAGTATATCTTTATCGAAAGTTCTGACTATAGCGCTATCACTACACCCACTAAATGTGAAGAGTAGCAATAAACTAAAAAGAAAGTTTTTCAAAAATATCTACAGTTTGTCTGGAGTAAGACCTACATCTTCAAGGTAGTGACGAAGTTTAACTGCGGCATCTTTAGAGAGCTCATTTCTATGAGAGAGTACCATTGAGTGTTCCTTCCCATTCATATGAATCATTGCACGATGCTTCTTATTCATATCCACTTCAGCCCCATAATGCTCTAATGCGTGAATCAATTTCGTAGTGTCGATATTACCTGATAGTGGATGCTCAAATATTTTTGATATTTTTGTTTTGTGTTTACTCATGTAAGTTCCTTATTGAAGGACTCTTAAAAGTGTCCTTTAGTAAAGTGTACTCTTATAAGTTTAAAGATTTAATAAAAGACTATCTTTTTTTAAAAATAAGAAGTGTTTTATCTTCTGTATCGTAGAGTGAAAAAGTCTGTTTCTCTACCAGTTTCAAGCCAGAAAGTTTTTGAAAAATTTTTATTTTGTGAAAGTGTTGGATTATTGTATCTTGGTACTTTGTATAAGTATCATCTTTATTTTTAGAAAAGAGCGT
This sequence comes from Campylobacterota bacterium, assembly GCA_039715155.1. Taxonomy (GTDB): domain Bacteria; phylum Campylobacterota; class Campylobacteria; order Campylobacterales; family Sulfurimonadaceae; genus Sulfurimonas. The sequence goes on from JBDLHW010000027.1 coordinate 4,141, forward strand.
AAATTTCGTAGCAAGTTCATCGTTCTCAAACTGAGCATCTACACTTAAGAACTCTTTTTCGTTCTCAGAACTCATCGTACCTTCTGCAACATCACTAAAGCCGTAACGAGTGTTTATATCTGCTATAAAGATTCCATCATCATTTAATTTTTCAGATACTGCATTCAAAAACTCTACAAGTGCATCTTTGTCCATAAAGTTGAGAACATCAAAGATGCTTACAATAGCGTCATACTTACCATCAACGTCTGCAACATCAATACACTCAGCGTCAAAACCTTGGCTCTTACACTCATCAACCATTACCGTGCTTAAATCGACACCCTTACACTTCACGCCATCACTAATCATACGCTGCATAAAGCCACCACGACCGCAACCAACATCTAAAAGGGTTTTTACATCATAATCATCAAGCTCAGAGCGATAAAGATCATAGAGAGCTTCTGTAGCCTCTTCTATACCTAAAAGGTGTTCAGCTTTTGCGTAGAGGTCCAGATTTGTCATTGCTAGGCTTGTTCTTCTTTTATAACAGAATTTATCTTCTCATAAATATCTAAAACTTCATCTTTTTTAGCGATATAGCTGTTTTTATTCGCAATCAGGTAAGTTGATGAAGTCATGATATCTTGAACAACTTCTAAACCATTCTGCTTCATCGTAGCACCGGTCTCAACAACATCAACAATCATATCAGCCAGACCAATCAGAGGTGCAAGCTCGATTGAGCCATAAAGCTTAATAATCTCAACGCTTACTGCTCTCTCTTCAAAGTAGCGCTTAGTGATGTTTACCATCTTTGATGCAACTTTCAACTCAGGCTTGTTAAGGTCAAACTTCTCACCCTTTTTCATCCCTATAGATACTTTACATACACCTTTTTGAAGATCAAGAAGACGAATAACATCAAGCCCCTGCTCTTCTAAAGTGTCAAGCCCAACAACACCTATATCAGCCGCTTGATGGTAAACATAAGTCGCTACATCCTGGTTTCTAACAAGTAAAAAAGTAAAATTTGGAGTCTCTAAAATAAGCTTTCTATCATCAAATTTAAACTCATCACCAAATATTTTACCAAATATCTCTAGTGTATCTTTTGCTATACGACCTTTTGGTAGTGCAACTGTTAGCATAGTTCAGCCTTTTTTATAATCTTTTTCATTCCGTTAAATATTAATAATTTATCTATTTTAGCATTTGGAAATATCATTGCAAACTTATCTGCATCTCCACCTGTTAAAAATATATCTTTACTCTTTGATATAACCTCAGAATAAAGTGTTTTCAAGTAGCCATAACTTATGGCATCACCGGAATTTTTTGGCATTTTACCTAAATCTAGCTCAAAGTTAAATGAGTAAGCTAAAGCTGGCGAAATATTTTCATAAGTTTTTGCCATCGCATTTACCCCAGGATAGATAAAACCACCCTCAAAAACACCATCTTCTACAACATCAACAGTTATAGCACTTCCGGCATCTACAATAACACCATTTTCAATCGCTTCACAGGCAAAAATCCTATCAACACCCATAGTCTCATAGTAACTGCCCATATCTACGTGAGGCTTAAGGTTAATCCAATTATCTAGAGTCTCTAATTTTTTCTCTACTGAGGAGTTTACGGAGATATAGTAAACTTTTTCTTTAATTGAAGAGGGGTCAAAAGCAGTAACATCTTCTTTGTAGTCACTATCGTCATCTAAAAAGTGGTAAGAGGTATTCCCTATATCGCAAAGAAGCATTACTGAATCTTCCAGCCTTGTGTTTTAAATGCCTCTTTGGCTTTGGAGCATAGCGGAGCATCGATGAAGAGAATTTTATGTTTAAAGTTATGTTCACAGTACACAGTGAGTTTTGCATATATCTCTTCAAATTTATGCACATCCTTCATCAGTAAACGGCTCTTTTGGCTTACTGCAAAGATTGCCCAAAAGTAACCGTTTGTATCCGTTGCTTTATACATTTTTATCTTGTTTCTAATGCCGAGTTCCTTAGGAGAAACTTCTTGCATTTTTTTATAAATTTTCCCTTTTTCTCTTAGGGAGTCTACTACCATCTGCATATCTATTTTTTAGCCTTTAAGGGTATATTTTATTTGATGTAATTCTACCCTATAACTAATATATTACTCTTTAATCAGCTTATCTAAACGCTCAAGGTCATTTATAACATCCCAACTTCCACCGCCAACTTCAACTTTTTGTTTCCAGTCTGCTAGCCTGTCCATATATTTTCTAGGGTCTACATTATCACTACGAAGTTTTGTTACATTTAGGGCAACTACTTCATATCCATCCAAAGAGAAAGGGATATCTCTCACGTAGCCCTTTTTAATCTCCTCTTTTAAGTCTGAGAAAATCATAATGGTTTTCATACCTGTATTTTTCTCATTTAAGTACTCAGTAGCTTGCAGAATACCACCTGTAATGTCTGTGTATTTACTAGAACTAACATCTTTTACATAAGACTCAATTTTTTGCTGAAATGCTCGCTTTTGATGATTCGCTTTACTCGGTCTGTCATCAAAAGTGATTTTTGCAATAATATCTTTTTCACTAAAACTTGCAGTATCAATGCTGGCAACAACAAAGCTGTCTCCAGACTCCAACTGAGAGAGAGTATAGTTGATAATCTGTTGAGCCTTTTTTAACTCTTTTGTATATGTTCCAGATGTGTCTATGAGCATATAAACACCTCTTTGATGCTTGTTTGGAGAATCACCATTAGAACATCCGCTAAATCCAAATCCAATTACTACAATAAAACTAAAAATTAACGCTTTCATAACTACTCCTCACTCTTTGGTTTTACTTCTGTTTTAGAAGTTACTTTTTTTGCAGCAGTTTTTTTGGGAGTCGTTTTTTTAATTTCCGCTACCTCTACTACCGGTTCACTCTCTTTGCCTATAAAGAGTCCCTCAATCCATAAAGGAAAGAAAATCAGCAAGTCATACAGGTTTACTAAACTTCTACCAATATAGCGACTTCCATTTCCAAGAAAACGAAGAGAGACAGCTAGAAATCGTAAAAATCCTACCATTAGTACACCCATTACAGTACGAGTTGCATGAATAAACGACTCTAAAGGAATCGCTATAAAAGCCAAAGCAAACGGTAAGATAAAGCCCATTCCCATCTGTGCGGCAGTTGTAATCCATCTACCGGACTCCTCGGTACCTTCAATGGCCACTCCGCCTAAAAGACCGGCAACTAAAGCTGCATCATCAGCTGAGAGTAGCTCACGCATATAAGCAAGTCCTGCCTCAACACTAGCTAATAGAAACAGAAATACAAAAGAGACGATAATCATACGCACTCTTGTCTTATCTGGCAGAGAACCTATAACCGGAAAGAGTCTGGTAATTCTCATAGACTCCATTAAAAACAGACCCATTGATATCTCAACTAAGATAATAACTAGAGCGGCAATATCTGCCACCTTAAAGCCCATCATATAGACTGAACCACCAACCATCTCTTGCATAGGTCTAGCGATAAGATTGAAGTTAATAAATGCACCGCCAATCGCAATAGCTAAAACAAAACCGGCGATAAAAAACTGTGTCATAGATGAAGATGAAAGCATTTGAGCTGCTTTATCTGTTTTGTTGTTAATCTCATAATACTCATCCATATGTCTATCTACAGTAGCTGATCTATCGAGTAAGACTTGTACATCTTTATCTAACTCAGTTACTGATTGATTTATATGGCGTAAGTTAGGAACCATTTTTGTAAGGTATGAGTGTCTCTCTTTAGAGCTTGTGCGATAGGCATCAAGAGCTTTCTCTTGACCCTTGTCCAGTGTATCTCTAATACTTTTTAAAATCTCAACAACCATAGAGTCTTCTGAGGAAGGAATAGCAGCGATAGGCTCTATAGCCTTTGTCCAGCCTGGAGGTGCCGGAGGAATCTCTGCACTTTTTCGATAATCTTCATCAACCTTAACAACACTGTCGCTTATCTCTCTTTGAAGACTCGGAAAGCGTGCTAAATCTTTTTTGATAAACCCATCAATACGCTCAAACTCTCTATCAATAATTCTCTCTGTTGCTTCCTTTCCTGAGGCTAGCAGAACCTCTTTATTTCTCTCTTTTAATTTTTTCTCTGCTAAAAGTATAGAAGCGGAGAGAAGTCTAAAAGCATGAAATAGTATCTTTGAACTCGAGAGTAAAACCTCGTGAGCCGGCTTTCTTGCCATATAAAGTAATATAACTGATATAATAATCCATAGTAGTATAGATAGGCCCTCGGATGATTGAACAATCATCATAAAATCTGGTAACATCATAGGTATCCTTTAAATAGTATAGAGCATAAGTTTATCTTAAATGTGTTTACGATTTATTAGTATAAGTTATTTATCTAATACTTATGATTATTAAAAGATGAATAAGAAAATTATTGGAAAAATTCAAACGGTGCCGTTATGCCACCGTTTAAGCAACTAAATGAAGAGGAGTTAAATATTTTATCAGATTGGATTATTAAGGGTGACTCATAAAACCTGGATATATTCTCTTAATAATAAAATATACTTTACACCCTATGCAGTAGTTAAAAAATACATCAAACAGAGAACAGGACAGAAATATACCTGCAACTACCAGTGAGAGTGTCCATGTATTTAAAAAATGAGTTAAAATAAGTAAAATAATAAAGAGAAGACCAAACATCCCCGCTAATCTTTTTGCTCCACCATCACTGAACTTATCTTTTATTCTCAACATACTCTTAATAGCGTGAGAGAGCATTGCTATGGGAGATAGTTCTTTGTTTACAAAGAGTTTGATTGTAAAATCAAGCAGTAAAAATATCAGGATATAGATATATGAAGTAAAAAGATATAAAATGACTAAAGATGCTACAAACAGAGAGCTTAATCTTGATACATTGGAATCTACTCTCTCAAAATTGAGAGGACAGGAGTTTGACATAACTATTACCTTTTATATTATGAGTAGAATTTTAGTAAGATTTTCTTATATTTTCTTGTATCTCATCTATTACTTTTTCTAATTTTGTCTCTTTATAGATAAACTTAATAAATTCTAAAATTTGATTTTATTGTGATATAGGAAAATAAAATATATGTTATAATATATACTTAAATTTATAAGGATTATTGATGAATAAAATAGTAACTTTGCTCTCTTTTGCACTATTACTTAACGCTTCTGCACTTGGTGCTAATCCACTGACACTCAATGAAGCGATTGATATTTTAAAAACACAAAACTTAGAGATAAAAGCTGCGAATCTTGATGTTAGCTCTGCAAGAGCAGAAGCCGATACGGTTTCTGGTATGAACTGGGGTAAATTAGATTTTGAGCAAAATATTGCAAACTCAAATGATGCCGGGAATGTATTTGGTTTTAAACTCACCTCACGTGAGGCTACGTTTAATGACTTTGGATTTGATGAATTTTTAGCTCAGATGGGGGGACTACCTGGAAACTCTGCTGAGTTATTAGCAACTCAACCAGACAACTTAAACTATCCAGACTCTAGAAACTTCTTCCAAAGCAAACTAAAGTACGAAGTTCCTCTTTTTACAGGTTTTGCAATCACCAGCTACTCTGAGATTATGAACTCTATGACCAAGATGAAAACCTTAGAAAAAGAGCAAGTAATAAACGAAAAGATTTATGAGCTAAGAAAAAGTTTCTATGATATGGCACTGCTTCAGGCATCTATTAAAAATTTAAATACTATTTTAGACAACATAAGCGTATTAGAAGATATGACAAACAGCATGATTGATGTTGGTTATGCAAAAAAAGTTGACCTTTTAGAAGTAAAGGCTAAAAAAGGGAATGTAAAGAGACTTCTGATAAATATGGAATCAAATAAAAAACTGCTCTATCACTACATAAGCTTTCTACTTAACCAAAAAGTTACTGCTATAGAGACACCCTCTTCAGATGTTCCTATGCCGCACTACAGTGATGAAAATATTTTAAGTAATAACTTAGACATTCAAAGAGCAAAAACAGGTCTAGCTATCAGAGAGAGTATGTTGGATGTATCCGAAGCTGCTTACTACCCTACCCTTGGTGCTTTTGGTGAAGTAGCTACTGCTGATGATACATTTTTAGGTGATGCAGGTGATCACCAATCATATACAGTTGGAGCGAGACTTACTTGGAACCTCTTCAATGGCGGAATTGATGGTGCAAAAATTGAGAAATCAAAACTCGACCATCTTAAAACACAGTCTCAAGTTCAACTGGCAAAAAAAGGTATTGCACTTAAAATTGTAAAGATAAGAACAGAAATATCAAGTGCAGACGAAGAGATAACATCACTTGAGTCTGAACTTGACTTGGCAAATGTTATATATAAAAACTATGAAGGAAGATATAGAGAAAAACTCTCTTCCATGAGTGATGTAATTATAAAACAGTCTGAACAGATTCAAAAAATATTAGAACTGCAAGTAGCAAAGAACAAACGTAACCAAAAGGTATTTGCACTTGAAAAATTAGCAAATGGAGAATATAAATAATGATGAAAAAACTTTTAATAATAGCAGCACTAGGAGCTACGCTAGTAGCAGAAACACTTACTCTTTCAGGGAGTGTGATTTCAGACAATCAAAAGATGATTACAAGCCGTTTTATGGGCTTTGTGACAAATGTAAATGTTTCTGAGGGTGAAAAAGTAAAAAAGAATCAAACTCTTTACACTATTGACTCACGTGAGATAGACTCCGCAAAGAGACAGTCTGAGTTATCTCTTCAGATGTATCAAAACCAGTATACAAATGTAAAACTTAACCTTGAGAGATATAAAAGACTTCTTGAGAAAGATATGGTTTCAAAATATGAAGTAGAGAACTTAGAACTAGCAGCTCTAAATCTTCAAGATATGATATCTATTGCAAAAGCTAGACTTCAAGAGGTAGAAAATCAATATAAGTATTTAAATATCAAAGCGCCAAACAGTGGTGTAGTTGTTGCAACAAATATTAAAGTTGGTGAGATGGCAATGCCTGGTATGCCCGCAATTATACTCTCAGACCTTAGTGATCTAAAAATATCTGCTGAAATAGCTGAGAGTAATCTCTCAATGATAAAACATGGAAAAAAAGTTACTGTAAAAATACCTTCATTAGGAATCAAAGCAATAGGTAAAATATCAGCAATTATTCCAAACTCAAATCCAATGACACATACATTTAAAATCAAAGTATCATTTAAAACAATGAACAGATCAGTTTATCCTGGTATGTATGCAACTATAGATATCAACTAAGGCAGTAAGATGACAAATCAAAAGCCATATGAACCAACAGACGTAGCAGGTAAACTTGCTCGTGCATTTTTAAGAAGTCCTCTGACAGTTGTTTTAGGTGTATTTCTTCTAGCTATCGGTTACTTAGCACTTCTAATCATGCCGCGTGAGGAAAACCCTCAAATGGTTGTTAGTGGTTCAACTGTTATCGTGGCACTTCCTGGTGCAAGTGCAGCAGAGATACAAAAGGTAATTGTGCAGCCTTTAGAGAGAAAAATGAAAGAGGTAAAGGGTGTTGAACATATTTTTGGTCGTGCAATGGATAATGTTGGAATCGTAAACGCAGCTTTTTACATAGGTGAAGAGAAGGAAGACTCAAACCTGAAAGTGTACGATAAAATCATGCAAAATGCAGACATCTTTCCAAAGGGAGCGATGGAGCCTGTCATCAAACCCCTTGATATAGATATTGATATTCCAGTTGTCTCTATTGCCTTTTTTGCAACTGATGATACTATAGGTCACGTTGAACTCCACGATAAAGTTAAAAAGATCCAGCACCATATAAATGGACTTCCAAATGTTGCCGTTACAGCAATAAAGGGTGATCATAAGCACCAGTTTAATATAGAAGTCGACCTCAATAAACTCTCAGGTTATAATATCTCCATGGGACAGATCGTTCAAGCGGTTCAATCTCTCTCATACAGTGTACCGGCAGTCAAAAATAGAACGAAAGATAATCAGATAATTATGCTTGGAGTTAAAAATGCGATTGAGAGTTCAAAAGATGTTGGCAATATCTTAGTGGCTCAATACATGGGTTCTCCTATTTACCTTAAAAACATTGCTACCGTGACCGACTCTTACGATATTCAAAACTTTCAGTCTGCTACTATCAGTACACAAGGTGAAGACGGAAAGTTTTCACCTCTAGAAGAACAAATCACTCTAACAGTCTCGAAACTTCAAGGTACAAATGCGGTTGTTATTGCAAATGCAGTTAAAAAAGAGTTAGAAGCTTACAAAGGGTTTTTACAAAAAAATGGTATTAACTATGTAATTACAAGAAATGATGGTGAGAGAGCAAACGAAGCAGTAAATGAGCTTGTTTATCACTTAGTTCTATCCATCGTAATTATTGCTATTTTACTTGTACTTGTGCTTGGATGGAGAGAGTCTCTTATCGTTACTTTTACTGTTCCTGCCATCTTAGCCATCACCCTCTTTGTTGCATACCTGACTGGACAGACTATTAACCGTATTACACTCTTCGCATTTTTACTCTCACTTGGACTGCTTGTTGATGCGGCGATTATTGTTATTGAAAATATTCACCGTCACCACCACTCAATTGAGTCACAGCATGAAAGTGATGATGACCTAATGGTAAAAGCAACCGATGAGATTGGGCCACCGACAAACATAGCTACTTTAGCAATTATTATGACTATGGTACCAATGGCATTTGTTGGTCAGATGATGGGTCAGTTCATGAAACCAATTCCGGCAAATGTTCCTGTTGCACTTATCGCCTCTCTTTTTGTTGCCTACATATTTACACCATATTTAGCAGTTAGAATGCTAAAAAAACCAGATCACTCTGATAAAGGAGCTCACTAATGTTTGAGAAGTTTGAAAAAGCTGTTTTAAATGGTATACAAAGCTCCACGCAAAGAAAATTAATCCTTATAGGTACACTTGTAGCGTTTATTCTATCTGTAATGATGATAGCACCAACTCAGATGGTTTTAGCAAAGATGCTTCCTGGTAAAAACAATGACACCTTTACAGTATATATAGACCTTCCCAATGGAAGCTCAATACAGCAGACTAAACAGGTAAGTGACTGTGTTGTTGGATTTGTACAAAAAGAGAAAGAGGTAACAGATACGGAAGTATTCTTAGGTATGGGTTCACCCCTTGACTTTGCAGGACTTATTAAAGGCTCTCACTTTAAAAACTCTGAAAATGTAGCTGAAGTTGTTTTGAACCTAACAAAGAAACATGATAGAGTTGAACCTTCATATATGATGGTTCAGCGTATGAGACCAGTTATAAATCAGAGCTGTTCTAAGATATTTCCAAATACAAAAATATCTTTTGTAGAACCACCGGCTGGACCTCCTGTTTTAGCTGCAGTTGTTGCTGAAATATACGGTTACGATGCTGATGGCATTAGAAAACTCTCAAGTAGAGTATCTGATGTACTTGAGAGTACAGAGGGATTAGTTGACGTTGACATCATGCAAGATGACATCTATGATACCTATGAGATAAAAGTAAATGCAGAGAAGGCTTCACGTTCGGGTGTATCTGTAAAGCAATTAAACGAGATATTATACCTTGCATTTGAAGGGATGAATATAGCTGTTAAAAACTCAGATATATATAGTGACCAGATTCCTATCTACCTCTCACTTAGTCAGGAGTCTAAAAAATTCTCTTCTAAAGATATCAAAGCAGTAAAAGCAAAACTCGCTGCACTCAAACTTATGAACAAAATGGGTATGATGACTCCACTTACCGAGTTAGTTGCAGTGATTCCTAAAAAATCAAATCCGATGATCTTAAGTAAAAACCTTTACCAGATGACAAGCGTTATGGCTGAGACAGACATGGTATCTCAAGTATACCCTCTAATGGAAGCGAGAAATGTAATCATCGATACTTTCTCTGATGATTTTGAGATAAGTAAAATAGGTCTCTTTAACCTTGAACTCAAAGACAAGCTAAGCGGTTCTACATATAAGCTAATATGGGATGGGGAGATGGAGGTTACACTTGATACCTTTGTTGAGCTTGGTGCTGCATTTATTGCCGCTTTAGTACTTATCTTTTTACTTATGGTGATTTACTATAAGAGTTATACACTGAGTGGGATTATTCTGCTTGGCTCTTTTCTCTCTATCATCGGGGTAATTGTCGGTCACTGGATTATGGATATCTTTACTACAGATACATTCTTCCTCACTGCTACTTCACTTATCGGGTTTA
>JBDLHW010000270.1:0-1989 GCA_039715155.1 Campylobacterota bacterium
TGCCCAGATCGATACAGTACTGAATATAGCAGACTTTGATAAAGAGTCACGATATGCAGACTTCGACCCAGATATTGATACAGTAGCAGCATATGGTATCGGTGCATTAGTTGCCGGCAAGATTGCAGCTAAAGTCGGTTTACTCGCGACTATATTGATCTTCTTGAAAAAGTTTTGGATTTTCTTACTCTTTGGTGCAGGTGCATTTGTGCAGAAACTATTTGGTCGAAAGAAAAAAGATGAAATAACAGAAGATACTGAGAATAAAGAGCAATAATGAAAGTTCCTCATTCCCATACAACAAAGGAATGAGGAAAACTAAGCTCTTTGTTTCAAGCTTTTTCCCTTTTCCCGTTTGTATAATAAAGTATCTTTTTGAATGGATGATTGTGGCTATTTCTTCACTTATGGCTTTAGTAGCATACTATAACGCCTAAACAAGCAGAGATAATAGGAGAAAAAACAAATTTTATTACTTATATAGTTGGGATTGTTGAGAAGAAAGTTGTTTTTGAAGTTTCCACAAGTCAATACCTGTCTAAAAACCCTTTGTTTAAATTTGTGTTTAAAGGGAAAAGAGGCAATATGCTTACAATTGTATATAAACAAATGGATGGCACTTCTTTTATGGCAAGTAAAAAAATAAAATGATGTGTGTATTTAATTACGCTTAAAAGGAATTTTATGTACACTAAATTATAATAGTTAGTTATTAATATATATAATAAGGTTAAACATGAATAAAGTAATAATTTCAGTTGTTGCCAGCTTTGCATTAAGCGCAACACTCTATGCCACAGAAACACCAGCAAGCAACACCTCCAGAACAGATCTTCTCAATGTACATAATCGCTGTATTGTCTCACTCAAAGAGAGTATAGATGTCTCAGAGGTACGAGGTATCGCTAAGGCTATGGCAGTAAAAGGCAATGCTGACATTCAGTATATTTATGAAAATTCTATAAGAGGATTTACTATCAATATACCATGTCATGCTGCTTCCATTGCTTTTGGAGACAATGCAGATATTGACTCTATGACACCTGACAGTATCATCACGATCAATAAGGGAAAACCTGTACGTCAGGTTACACCTCCTCCAGCACAGACAGTCCCTTACGGAACTTCACGTGTTGGTGGTGGAGCAGAAGATGGGACAGGGCATACTGCATGGGTGATAGATACCGGGATAGACCTGACACATCCAGATTTAAATGTGGATGCGAGTCGAGGATTTTCTGTATTTAAAAGAGGGAAAAGAGTGATCATGAATGATGAAAATGGTCACGGAACACATGTTGCGGGAACCATAGGAGCAATAGACAATGCACAGGGTTCCTTGGGTGTCGCACCCAATACAACCATGGTGCCGGTAAGAGTACTCGACCGACAAGGCTCAGGAACAACTTCAGGAGTGATTGCAGGTATTGACTTTGTAGCAGCCAACGCAAATGCCGGTGATTGTGTCAATATGAGTCTAGGTGGAGGTGTGAGCAGTGTGCTTGATGCAGCGGTATATAATGCTTCAGAAAATTCAAGAGCTTACTTTGTACTTGCAGCTGGAAATGAAGGTGATGATGCAAATAACCACTCGCCTTCTAGAGTTAACGGGGAGTATATCTGGACTATCTCTGCTGTAGATAACAATGATGTGATGCCATCATGGTCAAATGTGGGTAATCCCCCTGTAGACTATGCTGCACCGGGAGTGGGTATATTTTCACTTTGGCTAGACGGGGGAACCAGAACAATTTCAGGTACATCTATGGCGTCACCTCATGCCTGTGCGGTCATCATGATGACAAACGGTAGTCCCTCAAGTGATGGAGAGGCTTCTGGCGATAGAGATGGGAACCCAGACAGTATCATCCACTTCTAAATCTTCTGTTATGCTGTTCCCAGCGTAACACGGCAAGAGCTTTATTCGTTCAACAGTTCCAACTGTTGAGCCCCTATCAAAATTTATGTCACTCATTGATCTAAAATCTT
>JBDLHW010000271.1:0-1955 GCA_039715155.1 Campylobacterota bacterium
TACTAGCCTCACATAATGGAAGTGGCTTTAAGGCTATATACAAAGCCATTTTAGAAAAAGAGCTAGATATACAGATCACTCTTGTTATCTCAAATAACACAAATGCGGTAGCACTCCAAAATGCTAAAGAGTATAATCTAAATAACTTTCTTGTAAACTCCAAAACTGATGAAATCCCCGATGAAAAGATATACTCACTTTTAAAAGAGCATGAGTGTGAGTATATCTTCCTGTCTGGCTACATGAAAAAGCTCTCATCTAAAATCATAAATGAGTTTAAAGTTTTAAACTCTCACCCATCACTACTACCAAAATATGGCGGTTCAGGAATGTATGGAAGATATGTTCATGAAGCAGTTATAAAAAATGCAGAAACAGAGAGTGGAGTAAGTATCCATAAGGTTAGTGAGGAGTATGATGAGGGTGAGATTCTTCTTCAAAAAAAACTCACTATATCTCAAGGTGAAAGTGTTGATGGTCTTGAATCAAAAATTAAAGAACTTGAAAAACTTACTATCGTAGAAGTATTTAAAAATGTTTGAAGCTGCTGAATACATTGGAATAATAGCATTCGCAATGAGTGGTTTTTTTGTGGCTGTTCGTAATAAACTAGACCTCTTGGGAGTTCTGGTAGCTACATTTCTAACTGCTTTGGGTGGAGGGATAATGCGTGATATCGCTGTAGATAAACTCCCCTTTACATTCTCTCATAACTATCCTGCTTTGATAGTGATTTTAGTAATGCTTTTGATGATTCTTTTTAAATTTCATAGACGTAACTCAATCGAAAATAGATGGCTCTTTATGCTAAGTGACTCCATCGGACTTATCTCTTTTAGTATAACTGGAGCACTTATCGCCTTAGAATACAACTTTAACCTAACAGGTGTTCTCGCTATGGCCTTTATCACTGCAGTAGGTGGTGGTATCGCAAGAGATGTGATTATCAACGAAGTGCCTTTTGTTTTGAAAACCGGGTTTTATGGAATCATATCTCTTCTTGTCGGCCTGATTGTATATATTTTCCAGATGTTTGACCTTATAAGCTTTGGCTCGATTACTATTTTATTTTTTTCTGCATTAGCCCTGAGAATAATCGCTTACCACAACAAATGGGCTATTCCGCTTCGATAACTTTTTAAGTCATAAGCTAACTTTCAGTACCTACGGGATATAATTTCGCTCTTTAAAAGATGGCCAATTAGCTCAGTCGGTAGAGCAACTGACTGAAAATCAGTGTGTCCTTGGTTCGATTCCGAGATTGGCCACCACTTTTAAAAACTACTTACAAAATTTACCGTGGCCAATTAGCTCAGTCGGTAGAGCAACTGACTGAAAATCAGTGTGTCCTTGGTTCGATTCCGAGATTGGCCACCACCTTTATATCAAATCCCTTTTTAACATTTTTAACAACTTACTTTTGATATAATAATTTTACGTATTGTACTATTTGGGGCTGACCTGGTTTCGACGGGATTTAGTGGCCTTCAACTGCATGTCGGACTGAGCACTTCCGTTACACGGCTCATAATTGCTTAAACGCAAACAATACAAATTACCGCCCAGCTTACGCAGTAGCATAAGTTTTACCCCCTCTTAGAGGACGGGCTGCTTCACCGATGGACTCTAGATAAGTCGGATTCGAAGTATAACCCTTATGTAGATATATCTTGTGTCTGTCTCAGCATAAGAAGAAACCTTGAGGCTCGTTTTGTGTAGCTTTGCAAGTTGTGTGAAGCAAGATTAAACTAAACAACTTCTCTAAGCATGTAGACGTTGGAGGTAGCTAGGTTTCGGACTGGAGTTCGATTCTCCACAGCTCCACCATCCCTCAATATTTATTATAAAATATCACTATCTTTTAATTGTTTTTTTAGTTTTATTGTTTCAACATAAAGCTCAATGACTTTTGTAATCCGTTCACTCACTTCTTTTTTGGATGCAATACTTCTAAG
>JBDLHW010000272.1:0-1912 GCA_039715155.1 Campylobacterota bacterium
ATGAGTACGCAAATGATTTTAAACTTGCACTAAAAGATTTACATAATGATAAAACAGACACTCTGCTATACCCAAGAGATGAGAAGTTTAAGACCTCTTTATATGATAAGGATTACAAACTTATATACTCAACTCTCTCAAAACCTGAAAATCTATTAACAGAAGTCTCATACACGAGCAATAAAATAATAAGATATGTAACCCACCCTCAGGAGTACTATCTAAACACCCAGTATATTATAGTTGAGATTCTAGATGATAAAGAGTGGTTACGTGAGACTATAGAGACCATCATTATCTACAGTTTACTGTTTTTTATTTTCATGATAGTAGTCGGTTACTATTTGTTGAACCTGTTTTTAAAACCTATGAAAGACTCACTGCACCTGCTAGATAGATTTATAAAAGATACAACGCATGAGTTAAACACTCCGGTCAGTACGATAATGACCAATATTGAACTTATTGACAGAGATGAGATAAAAGACAAGTATCTTTTAAAGATTATAAATCGGATAGATATAGGGGCAAAAACAATATCCAATATATATGATGACCTGACCTATCTGATACTAAACAACAAAATCGTATCAGATAATCAAGAGATAAATTTAAAAGAGTTGATAGAGCAGAGAGTTGAGTATTTTTCAATTTTGGCAAATATGAAAAAAATCAAAGTCATAACTGATCTAGATCCCGATGCAACATTATTGATAGATAGTAAAAAAGTCACAAAACTGATTGATAATATCCTCTCAAACGCAATTAAGTATAATAAAATAGAGGGTTCGATATATATCAATCTAGATAGAGACACTCTTAGAGTAAAAGACACCGGCAAAGGTATAAAGCAAGAGCATATTGATTTAATGCTTGAGAGATATGCCAGGTTTGATAAAAGTGTCGGTGGTTTCGGTATCGGTTTAAATATTGTAAAAATGATATGTATTGAGTATAAAATAACTATAGAGATAACATCAGAGTTAGATAACTGGACAGAAGTTTCTCTCTCTTGGTAGTAGCCATCCAAGACTTGCTACACATTCCACAATCACTCCACAATTATTTTCTATACTGCTCTTGTAATAAAAATTAAGGAGAGTAAGATGAAAACAATCAAAAAAGTTATATTAGGCCTAACAGTAATAGGTTCATTGACAGTAGCAGCAGCAGACGGTGCATCTTTATATAATAAATGTTCAGCGTGCCATGGTGCAACAGGTGAAAAAAAAGCTCTAGGTAAATCAAAAGTAATTAAAGGCTGGGAAGCTCAAAAGACAGCTGAAGCTTTAAACGGGTATAAAGATGGAACTTATGGCGGAGCGATGAAGGCTTTAATGAAAGGTCAAGTTTCATCTTTAGATGATGCTCAAATTGAAGCTTTAGCAAAATTTCTTGAAGCACAAAAATAGATAAGGGGAAAATAATGAACAAAGTATTAAAATTAGTATTAGCAAGTACAATGTTACTCGCAGTGGGTACAACGGTTGCATCTGCTGATGTTGCCAAGGGTAAAAAACTGTACATGAAGAAGCTAAAGAACGCTTGCGGTCTTAGTGGCGGTGCAATGGCTGGTAAACACACAGTTGATGAGTGGTCAGAGCTTAATGCTAACGGTAAAATTGCGGATGAGATTAAAATAATCTGTCCTAAAGTAAAAGATAAAGCTTTAAAAGAGAAGTATCTTGAACATTACTTTGACTTTTTCAAAGAGTACGGAAGCGATAGTGGAAATGTCCCTTCTTGTTAGAAGAGATCAATGAAAACACCCCACTTAGGCTTTAGCCACGGGGGTATCGGCATTTAGTGCCAGAAAAGGAAATAAAATGGATAGAAGAAAATTTATGGGCGTAGGTCTTGCAGCATTTGCTGCAATCGTTGTGCCAGGAACAGATTTAAGAGCGATTAATTT
>JBDLHW010000273.1:0-1910 GCA_039715155.1 Campylobacterota bacterium
TCGCTTTGGCTTTGGCCACTTTTTTTGCAGGAGGACATTTGCTTTTAGAAGATATACCCGGTGTAGGTAAAACAACTTTAGCCAAACATCTCTCTCAAGTGCTTGGTCTTGATTTTGGACGTATACAGTTTACTTCAGATATGTTGCCATCTGACATACTGGGTATCAACTACTATAACCAGAAAGAAGGTTCTTTTATCTTCAAAAAAGGTCCGATCTTTACCTCTTTCCTTTTAGCAGATGAGATAAACCGTTCTATGCCTAAAACACAATCAGCACTGCTTCAAGCGATGGAAGAAGGTGTGATAAGTATCGATGGTACACCATATACACTACCAAAACCATTTTTTGTCATAGGCACACAAAACCCACATGAAGAGGTCGGAACCTTTCCACTGCCAACATCACAGTTAGATCGTTTCATGTCCTCTTTTGGTATAGGCTATCCGGACAGATCCTCTGAAAGAGAGATCCTTAAAGGTGAAACTGGACATAGTGCTGAAGTCTCTGAAACCCTACACTCAGCTGAAGAGATAGAAACATATATGAAACAAGCTTCCTTAGTCACCCTTAGTGATACACTACTCGATTTTCTACAATCGATAATTGGATATACCAGAGAAAGTGGTGTATTTGAATATGGGCTTTCTACACGTGGTGCACTTGCCTTAACAGCGATGACTAAGTCCTGGGCAATGCTGCAGGGTAGAAACTATGCAACTGCGGATGACCTTCAAACCGTGACTTCTGTTGTCTGTACCCACCGTTTACAATTTACAGAAGGCAATACCACAGCAAAACGTATACATGATGAAATCTTTACGCACGTTCGCTCAGATACATAAAGGCATAAACCAGCATGTAACACGCTACAGTGCCGTTGTAGTGGTTCTGCTCTTTGGATTATTTTTAGAAGCCTATATGCATGACTTTAACCTAGTCTATATCACCCTGTTTTTTGTCTTTTCCATTGCATTTTCAGCAGGACCTATAGGCATACTGAATTTAGGACATCTTGAAGCTCACTATATACCTACTGGACGTCTTTTTGCTAATCAAGAGGGTAAAGTCTCCATACAAGTTCAAAATAATTCACCCCAAACATCATGGTCTGTTACACTTCATAATGAAAATGATTCAGTTGCACTGGATAAGCTTCAAGGTAATGCAACAAAGATCCTGCATCTTCCTGTAACTCCTCAGAAGAGAGGTTCGTTCATTCATCAAGGAAGCTATCTGCAAAGTAAATACCCTCTTTCTACAGCACGTTTGGTAAAGAAATTAAATGAAACCTATAGTGGTATAGTTTACCCTGAGCCTAAAGGAGTATCATTGCGCTCTTTTTTACATGAAGAGGAGAGCTACTATGGTGAAGAGAAAGAGTTTGATGGATTACGTGCTTATGATGGTTCGCAAAGACTATCAAGTATACACTGGGCATCCGTGGCAAAAGGTGATATGTCTGTAAAGGTTTTTACTAAAGAGACTCAAACACCCAAACTAGTGTTCAATTTTCAAACTGCAGCGAAAAATGACGAAGCTCGCTTGTCACAACTCTGTTTATGGGTATTGGAGTGTGAAAAACAAAATCTATCATTCATGATACAAATGCCCAAAAAACTTTTAAAGTCAAGAAAGGAGAGTACAGATGAGATCCTCGAATACCTTGCAAGATATTAAACTCTCTCCTTTACAGCTTTTAGACATCGCTTATATTGTAGTACTTTTACCTCTTATGCTTGTATTGAAAGTACCAATGTTGGTTTTTGTTTTTATGGTTTTAGGCATACTTCTTTTTAAAAGAACACCTGCACACAATTATCTGATCATCTTTGTTTTCCTCATGGGTGTTTTGGCTCTCTTCTTATCTCTGTATGGTGTCTTTTCTATTAGAGGTCTTTCACGCTTAA
>JBDLHW010000274.1:0-1889 GCA_039715155.1 Campylobacterota bacterium
TCCCCAGTTTAAAAGGTTAGTATTTAACTAGCCTTTCATTCCTCTTTGTAAAACATAAAATCCAAAAAGTAGAATAAGCATAAGTATAGCTCTTGTGTATGTTTATAAAAGTTTAATTTATTTTGTATGATTGTTTTTAAGTGAAAGGTGGTGACCCCGAGGAGAATCGAACTCCTGTAACATGGATGAAAACCATGGATCCTAACCGCTAGACGACGGGGCCACTTAAAATAAATAGTTACGCTCTGTAACTGAGCCGAAATTATATAGATTTTATTCTTAATAAATCATAAAATCTATATAAAAAGTTAAAGAAATACTATTCGTAGAAGTTACGAAGCGCTCTAATGATTACTGCATTTTTAGAAATACTTTCTGCTTTAGCGTTAGAGTTCACTACTTCATAAAGATCTAAAGGAAGAGAGATAGAGAATGTTTTAGTCTCAATTTTTTTCTTTTTAGTAATCATAGAAACAACGCTAGTAAGCAGTTCAATGATTTTTTTAGTATCAATTGGTTTTTGAATAAAGCTGTTTACACCAACTTCAATAGATTCAGAGATTTTCTCTATATCATTACTTGCAGAGATAACAATAATAATCTGAGTAGGGTTTAGTGTGCGAATTTGACGAGAAAGCTCTATTCCGTCCATTCCTGACATTACAATGTCGACAAAAACAACATCAGGAGTGTTTGCTTCATAAGCAGAAAGAGCTTCTTCACCATTAAAGCAAGATGTTACATCTGAAAAAAAGTTTTTAAAAGTAGAGCTTAAAAGCTCATTTGTTACTTTTTCATCCTCAACTACCATAGCAGTAAGTTTTTTAGTTTGTTCCGTTAGTTGAACTAGATCTATATTTCCCATTTTTTGTTTCCTGTTTATATTTAATATTGTGAAATTATAGCATTAAATTCTTTAATAAACATAACATAAACAAACAATAACAAAATCATTCTTGAGTCTTAAATTGTTCCAGCCACTCTATATCAGACTCTTTGTTGTCTTCTTTTTGATTCAGTAGAGAATCAATAATACTGAGTAGGGTTTCTTGATCCATAAACTCTAAAAGAGCAGGGTTTATATCTGTTTTAGCAACACCATCATATGTGTTTAAAAGGTTTTGTATATCTTTAACTAGCTCTGCTTTTGTACTCATGACTAAATACTCCTAAATTTATAAGTGCCTATAGAGCGATTCATACTATATAATATACTATATAGTATGAATCGAACTCTTTAAATATAAATGCTACTATATACAAATATAGATTATATCAGGATTAGAAAGAGCTTATAGTATTTAATTGCAGAGATACGGGATATCGCATACTCTAATAGGTTAACATAATGTAAATTCTCTTTAAAATAAGGAATGAGATATTGGGTTGCCTATAAAATGATAGCAGCAGACACATATTGCTACTCTTCTCTAGACAAATTATTATAATTAAATAATATAATTGCCAAAATAAGATAAGCGGATTATAATTTTGATAGTTTTATAATAGTGTATATGTTCAGGGAGGTGCATTATGAAATTCTTAGTAAAGTTCATGTTAGCTTCTTTTCTCATGGCTTCTTTTTCTACAGCTTTATTGGCAGATAAGGACTGGGATCCATGCGGAGATAAAAAAGCCAATACACCAACGATGGAGCTCCTGATAGCTCTATAATGTTATGATGTGCAGCTCATTTATGTAATATCTTTTACAAATGGATTGCGCATTTACATTTTTATAATGACTTCAAACTTTTACAAAAACTCTAAATAGAGAGTAGTACTTTGCCCTGCTCCTTATGATTAAAGATGCTTGTACTCACTTAACAGACATGTTAATATAACAGTAACTCACTATCAGCTAACTACTTTATTATATACTTTAAAGAC
>JBDLHW010000275.1:0-1870 GCA_039715155.1 Campylobacterota bacterium
TGCAAAACCAAGACCTAGTGCAACAATAAGCAAGGCATTGTATGTAATGTTCTCACCCATAAAGTATGCAGTCAGAAGTGCTGCAATTACCACTGACTGTGCCATAAGTGCCGTTGTTTTTGCACCTAGCTTATCTACACCAAAACCAAGTAAAATTCTTAAAAGTGCCCCAGACAATATAGGAAGAGAAAGTAGTGTTGCTTTCTCTCCTGCTGTCATTATGTGACCTGTAAGTGCTAATGCTTCAGCTATCTCTGTAGAGAGTGGACCCAACATTGTCCATACCATAAAACTCATATCGAAATATAAAAAGGCCATGAACAGCGTCGGTGCGTGTCCCTGTCCCTTTAAATCTTTAAATCCTGCCATATTTTTCTCCTAAATAAATTATTTGAGAAATTATAAGACATTTATGAGCAATTATACATCTTTTATATGGTTAATTTTTAATCATTTGATTTTTTAGATAAAAAACTATATACACCTAATGATAGAATGATCAATGCGATACCAATGATAAGATAAAGTGCATGTATCATTTGCGAATAATCATGTAAAGCAATTTTGAAAACAACCATCAACGCTTCAATAGAAAGCGCGATGATAATAGCAATAGAAAATTTTGTTAACACATTTGCATCTTCATCTTCTTTGCTATAATTTTTAAAAAAGACTTCTCGTTCCAAAATTGTTTTAGCAAGGTCAAAAATGGCAAGTCCCAAAGTAAGTGCAACAATAGGTTTAAATATAGCATCAAGAGAAAAATCTCCACTTATAAAGATACTTGAAATATACCCAAATATGGCATAGATGATGGCGAAAAAAGCAAATGCCATCAGTGAGAAACCCACCGCTTTATAAAAGAGTTTTGTAAATTCATTAAAAGCAGGATTTAGTTCCACCAGTCCAAGTCTTCCTAGTAATGCGGACAATCTAAAGTCAAGAAAAATATATTTACCTTCTTCTTTTTTCATTACAGTAATACAGGTATGACCTGTTGCAGAACTAATATAGGGAGTGCTTATAGAAAATGCTTCATCTTTTTGCATCACTTTTGTACTCATATAAGCTCTATTTTTACCTTTGGCTGACACTTCTGTTCTGTTTCTAAAGACATTTACATCACTTTGATTAAAGTCTTCATCAGTGATATAGACTAATTCCATAGAGGGAAAAGTTTTAAAAAGTTTCTTATACTTTCGGGATGCCTCTGCCAAAATAGAACCATTATTTTTTAAAGTTGTAATAATAAACTTTTCAATATCTTCTTGATTTTCTTCATATACTTTAATAAATTCTTTCATATTTCCTATTCATCTTCTTTAGCGAATTTCTCATAAAGAAAGCTCAATATTGCTTCTCTACATCGTATGTACTCAGGATCATGTTGAAGTTCAACCCTGTTTCTAGGACGCTCCAAGTTTACCTCTAAAATCTCCCCAATAGTCGCTTCAGGACCATTGGTCATCATGATCACTCTGTCACTAAGAAGCACAGCTTCATCCACATCATGTGTAATGATGATGACGGTATTTTGCACATTTTTCTGTATACGCATCAAATGCTCTTGAAGATTGGCTCTGGTTAAAGAGTCAAGTGCCCCAAACGGCTCATCCATTAACAATACATCCGGCTTAATAGAGAGTGCTCTGGCGATACCGACACGTTGTTTCATACCTCCGGAAATTTCTCCGGGAAGTTTGTCTTTTGCAGGATCCAGATTTACCATAGAGATAAATTTCTCTACTCGTTCACGAAGCTCTTGCGGATCCAGTTCCGGCATTACTTTTTTAACTGCCATCTCTATATTATCATAGACACTCAACCATGGAAGCAAAGAGTGGTTTTGAAATACTACTGCTCTGTCCGG
>JBDLHW010000276.1:0-1847 GCA_039715155.1 Campylobacterota bacterium
ATGCATTGAGTTCAGCTAAATGTGATTGTGGAGAGCAGCTTCATTATGCACAGAAGCTTGTTGCTAAAGAGGGTGGTATGATCATTTATCATCGTCAAGAAGGCAGAAATATTGGTTTACTCAACAAAGTGAATGCCTATGCTTTGCAAGATAAAGGATTTGATACTGTTGAAGCCAACCATCAACTGGGCTTTAAAGCAGATGAACGTACCTATGAAGTGGTTGAGTTCATCTTGAAATATTTTGGCATCAAAAAACTTAAACTGCTTACCAATAATCCCCGAAAAATAGAAAGTTTAGGTGATATAGAGATAGTAGAACGTTTGCCTATTCAGATACAGTCAAACCCACATAATGAAGGGTACCTTAAAGTCAAAAAAGATCAGATGGGACATCTGCTTTAACTCAAGTAGATCATATAAGATTATGACGCAACCCTATACCTTTAAGTCACTTTATAGTCAAATAAAAGCACAAAAAAGTGATTTTTGGCGCACTTCTTTGTATGGGATAATAGCAACACTTCTTTTGCTTCCTATCCCAATGCTTATACCTCTTTTGATAGATGAAGTTCTGTTAGAACATCCTGGGAAAATGACAGAATTTATCTCCAGTATTTTTGGATATCCTGAAGTATGGGTCTATATTGCAATTATTTTGGTTCTAGTTCTTATACTACGCTTTTTAGCTTTCTTTTTCAATAATCAAAAAACTTTTTACGCTACAAAAATCACACAAAAGATCAGTTATTTGCTGCGTCATCGCATCTTGCACCATTTGGAGCGTGTTTCACTTTCAGAATATGAAACACTCAAATCAGGTGGTATTGCTTCTAAAACAGTGCAGGATGTGGAGAGTGTTAGTGGTTTTGCCGGGCAAGTAGTGACTACAGTTTTGAGTGCTACATTGATGCTAGTGGGTATCGCAGCGATCATGCTCTGGATGAACTGGATATTAGCGATATTGGTTTTTTTACTCAACCCTTTTTTCTTAGCTTTTTCAAAACTTTTGGGACGTAAGACAGGAGCGTTATTACGCCGTCAGCATGAAGCGTATGAAGTTTATCATGAACTACTTAATGAAACCTTGGAACTGTTTATACAGGTGCGTGCAAGTAATCAGGAGCGAAGTTTCTTTGGCATACTTCAGGGACGTGCAAAAGAGATCGAATCGGCATCACTTGATTATGGATATAAGGCTTCCGTGGCACATAGCTCTTCTACACTCTTGACCAATACCGTAGTAGATATATTCCGTGCATTGGGGATAGCAACTGTGGCGTATTCGGATCTGACCATTGGGATGATGATCGCCTTTCTTTTTTACCTTTCGACACTTGTTGCTCCTATCCAGCAACTGATGGGATTGATCATCTCTTACCAAAGTACGAAACCTGCATTAGAACGTATCAACACACTGCTCTCTCTTTCACAAGAGCCACACTATCCACATGAACATGATCCTTTTGAGGGAAGTAAAACGACTTCTGTCGAATTAAAAAGAATATATTTTACTTATGCTGGTAATGGTAAAGAAGTATTGCATGATATCAGTTTAAGGGCGATAGCAGGACAGAAGATAGCACTTATAGGTCCAAGCGGAAGTGGAAAAACGACCATAGCACAGATTATGGTAGGATTTTACCCTTCTCATAGGGGAGAGATACTTTATGGAGATATTCCTATAGAACAAATAGGTTTACCTATTGTACGCGAGAATGTAGCACTGATGTTGCAACAGGCACTCTTTTTTAACGACACTATACGTATGAACTTGACTCTTTCTAAAGAGAAGAGTGATGAAGAGATATATGAAGCATTGAAGGCTGCACAGCTTGAAAGTTTTGT
>JBDLHW010000277.1:0-1845 GCA_039715155.1 Campylobacterota bacterium
TTAAGTGAGAGTTCATTGCTCAACTGTGCTTTATCATCTTCATTGATCGTCTGTTCTATTTTAGTCTGGTATTGGGCTTCAAGCTCATGATTTTTAGGGTAATTACCTGCAAACCAGATCAGTATTGAAGCTGCTAAAATAAATGTACCTGCTTTTTTCAGATATGATTTAGATTGTCCATATACTGTGTGCCAAATGAGTTTCAGTGAAGGCATACGATACTTTGGCATCTCCATAACAAACGGCTCATCATCACCTTTAAAGACAAAAGTTTTAAGTACCTTTGCCATAAGCAGACCAAGAATAGCCCCTGAAATATAGATAATGAACAGAATATTACCTGCCTGTTCCTCAGCAAAGAATGCACCTGCAAAAAGTACATAGATAGGAAGTCTTGCCCCACAACTCATAAACCCTATAATAAAGAGTGTGATGAGTCTGTCTTTCTCATTTTTAAGGGTTCTTGCCGCCATATAGGCCGGAACAGAACATCCAAATCCTGTTACAAGAGGAATGAAGCTTTTACCATGCAGACCAAACTTGTGGAAAAAACCATCCAGTAAAAATGCTACACGACTCATATACCCTGTAGTCTCCAAAAGTGCGATACCAAGAAAAAGGATCATAATATTTGGCAGGAACATGACCACTGCTCCTACACCGGCAATCATTCCGTCACCAACAAGTGAACCTAACTCTCCATTGCCAAGTACAACCTTTGCCTGCTCACCAAGCCAGGAAAAAGCTGTATCGATGTAATCCATAGGAAGTGAACCCAACTCAAATGTAAGTTGGAAAAGAGCCCACATAAAGAAAAGGAAAAGAGGTATACCCAATATTTTATTGATGAGTAGATTATCTATTTTCTGTGTAAGGTTTTTGGCTTTCATCGTCTTTATAGACATCACTTCCATCTTTGCACCTTTTGCAAAGGCAAAATGTTCATCTGAAAAGATCTCTTCAAGGTCTTTTGTATTGTTATGCAGATAGAGGTGATTAAGACCTTCTCTTATGATCGGAAGCATCTCTATCCAGATAGGTTCATCATGCATCTTCTTATAGACTTCTTCATCTTCCTGCAGCAGTTTGACTGCCAGATGACGGTAGGGAAGGGTACTTTTGTAATTCTTCTCTTCCATGAACTTAACAATATGTGCTATCTCCTCTTCAATAGGATCAGAGTAAACTACTTTTGCTGTCGTCTCTTTTTCTTCAAACACTTCAACAATGGCATCTTTCAGTGCCTCTATTCCCTCTTTACTGTCAGCAGATGTCTTGATACAAGGCACACCCAATATGGCAGAGAGTTGCTTCTCATCTATCTCTATACCTTCTTTTTGGGCTTCATCGCTCATGTTAAGTGCTACGACTACTTTTTTCCCGGTTTCAAGCAGTTGTGTCGTAAAAAGAAGGTTTCTTTGAAGGTTCGTAGAGTCTACAACATTGACGATGATATCATACTCATCACTCTGTAAAAAGCTTTTAGTTACTTTCTCTTCAATAGTATATTCTGTAAGAGAGTAGGCACCAGGAAGGTCAATAATATGTACTTCATAATCTTTACAGGCGACATCATCACAAATATTAAAAACCACTTCTGTTTTGTCTACAGTAACACCAGAAAAGTTCCCCACTTTGAGTTTGGCATTTGAGATGGCATTGATAAGCGAAGACTTGCCCACATTTGGTTGTCCTGCCAATGCTACAATAATCGGTTTCATAGATTATTTTTCCTTATGTTTTTATATAAAGTAAAATGAAAGTTATTATCATTTAGCTTTTCTAAGGGTAATTTACTCTTTTTATTCTTAAAGTATGTTAAATTGAAATTCATTATCATAAAAA
>JBDLHW010000278.1:0-1840 GCA_039715155.1 Campylobacterota bacterium
GCAACTGACACTATGGGAGCCCCAGCTGTTGGCGATGCCGCTGCTTGGAAAGCTGTCATGAAAAAAGGTATGGATGCAGTACTTGTGAATGCAATCAAAGGTACAGGTGGTATGCCTCCAAAAGGTGGTAATATGGACCTGAGCGATGATGACATCAAAGAGATTGTTGAGTTTATGCGGAAATAAGTGTGACTTCACATTTGCTTCACAATTAGCACATAAAATATCATAGGCGAAGGTAACTTCGTTTGTGACCCAAATTAAAATAAAGGAAACACAATGGAAAGAAGAAAATTTTTAAGTATGGGACTTGTAGCAGCAGCTGCAGTTCTAGCACCGATTACAGATCTAAAAGCAGTAAATTTTAGAGAGACTAAACCAAAAGCATGGGAGATTGAAAAATCTGCAGATGCAATTAAAGAGATGTTTGGAGCAGGTGAATTAAAGCCAACAGACAAGATCAAATTTACAGCACCTAAACTTGCTGAAAATGGAGGATCAATTCCAATTTCACTAAAAACTGATTTAGATATTGAAACAATTGCACTTTTCCAAGATGCAAACCCAAGATCTGCTACAGTAGTATTTTCAGTGCCAGAAGGTCAAAAAGTAGATTACTCATTTAGAATTAAAATGAGACAAACAGCTGTAGTTACTATTGTTGCTAAAGCTAAAGACGGAACACTTTACACGCTTGCAAAAGAGATCGATGTATCAATTGGTGGTTGTGGAGGTTGATTTAACCCCTACACAGACTTTTCAAAAACGATAAATAAATAAAAAATAAAAAGGATACAAAATGGCAAAAATGAAAATTAAAGCAAAAGAAAAAGGTGGCGTTGTAAAAGTAAAAGCAATGTTTAAAAGTCTCATGGCTGATAAAGAAGAGGCAGAGAAAAAGAAAGTTGAAGTTGAGTATATTTCTCACATACTTGGAAAAGCAAACGGTAAAGTTGTATTTGAAGCAACAACAAGTGGATTTATGTCAGAAAATCCATTGGTGAAATTTTCATTTACCGGTGCTAAAAAAGGTGATGAGTTGGAGTTTACACTTACTGATAACCATGGTAAAACAAAAACAGGAAAGAAAAAAATTAAATAAGGATACTTATGCGAATTATATTAAGTATTTTGGCGGTAGTGGGATTTGTAATATCAATGCCCTTTATCTTCAATAAATCGGTTACAGTAGCAGAACCTCATAAGCTCGATATCGATGGAAACTTCATCCTTAATGAGTGGGTACCGTCTCGTGATGGTGGCGGTCCTGACTGGGACTATAACTTGAAACCAGTACAGGTGAGTGAAAGAGTATGGTGTTTCTTTGGTGCCATGGAAATGCCAACAAAAGAGAATGCCGGAGCAATGTCTAACAGTTGTTACATTAAAGGTGATACTGAGTGGATCATGTGGGATTCAGGACCTTCGTTTATCTTTGCAAAACAAGCGTATGCAGAGATGAAAAAAATTGCAGATATGCCTGCAAAGACGGTTATTGTAAGTCATGAACATGATGACCACTGGTTGGGTAACAACTATTACAAAGAAGTACATGGTGCTAAAATTATTGGTCCAGCTTCTATTAATGAAAATTATTATGGTCCAAGACATATAGAGGGTAAAGATTATCCTGGTATGCAGACTAGAATGATTAAAGCACTCTATCAGAATGCTACTAGAGGTACGGTACTTGCACGTGTGGATGAAGAGTTTGAAGATACAACTGAATTTGAAATCTCTGGTGTAAAGTTTGAGTATGTAAAAGTTGGTTATGTTCACTCTGAAGAGGACTGGTACCTCTATCTTCCGGATGATAAAGTTGTTTTGGCAGCTGATGTTA
>JBDLHW010000279.1:0-1825 GCA_039715155.1 Campylobacterota bacterium
TGTCCAAATACCCCACTTGGTGAAGCGGTAAATGAAGATGGTTGTCCTAAGAAAGTAACTCTTCACGCTAAATTTGAAAATAACTCTGCAGAGATTAAAGCAGAATCTTTTGATTTAGTACAAAAATATGCAGACTTTTTAAACAAGTACAGTAACTATAGTGCGAAAATTGTAGGATATACAGATAGTAGAGGTAGTGAAGCATACAACCAAAAACTATCTGAAAGAAGAGCAAACTCGATTATGAATGCTTTAGTTGAAAAAGGTGTTAATCCTAAACAACTAAGTGCATCAGGTAAAGGTGAGGCTAATCCTGTTGCTGATAATGCAACAAGTGAAGGTCGTGCTCAAAATAGACGTATAGAAGCAGAGTTAAGAAGAGACTAAATGCTTGATATCCCTTGTGTCATCTTCGCTGGTGGCAAAAGCTCTAGAATGGGAGAGGATAAATCTCTTCTTCCATTCTCCTCCTTTGATACTCTCACAGAGTATCAACTTTCACGTTTAAGTAAAATATTTAAAACTGTATATATCTCTACAAAAGAGAGAAGTAAATTTGACTTTCTCACAGAGAACGGGGATGCTGCGTTTATAGAAGATATTAAAACAGATGGTACTTTTGCTCCAACTGCCGGATTTATTGCAATTTTTGAAAAAATAAAAGATGATAAGTTTTTTGCTCTTAGTGTTGACTCTCCATTTGTAAGTGAAACTGAGATAAACAGAATCTTAGAAGCTGACAGTGATGAGTTAGATGCGGTTATTGCAAAGACAGAGTTTGGCTCACATCCGATGTGCGGTATCTATCACCGATCATTACAAGCCGCGTTTGAAGATATGCTAAAAAATGATAATCATAAACTCGGTTTCCTCCTTAAAAATTCAAAAACTAAATATATCTACTTTGAAAATGAAAAACCATTTTTAAATCTTAACCATCCTCATGAATATAAAGAAGCCCTAAAACTTATTTAATCCCTCTGCGCTATAATATACTCAAACAATTAAATATTTAAAAGAGAAATTATGGAATTAACACATCTTGATGAGAATCAAAGACCTAAAATGGTTGATGTAAGTGAAAAAAATCAAACAACTAGGATTGCTGTTGCAAGTGGAACTATAGAGATGTCCCAAGAGGCTTATGAGAATGTTGTAAGTGAGAGTAACAAAAAAGGTCCGGTTCTTCAAACTGCAGTTATCGCTGCTATTATGGGTGTTAAACAGACAAGTACACTTATCCCTATGTGTCATCCATTAAATTTGAGTGGAATTAACTGTGACGTAGATGAACTACCGGAACTTCCAGGTTTTAAACTGACTGTAACTGTAAAACTGACAGGTCAGACAGGTGTTGAGATGGAAGCACTAACTGGTACAAGTATAGGACTTTTAACTATCTATGATATGGTTAAAGCGATAGATAAAGGTATGATTATTCACAATGTACAGCTTGAAGAGAAATCAGGAGGCAAAAATGGAGATTATAAACGCTAGAGATGAAAAACTAGAGCTTACATATCCTTGTTCTTGGGCATATAAGCTTATAGCCGGAGAGAAAGAGGCTTTAGAGAAAGCTATCCATGATGTGATAGTTGAGAGAGAGCATAAGCTCACTCACTCAAAGAACTCTAAGGGTGGTAAGTATGTAAGTATGAACCTTGAGCTTTTAGTTCATAATGAAGATGATAGAAATTTTATATATGAGGCGCTTAAGGCACATCAGAATATCAAGATGGGACTCTAAAACAAACTAAAGGTCTTATGATGAATTTAGAAAAATTAACTGCTAAAGTAGAAAAAGCATATAACCGCAGATTTAAAA
>JBDLHW010000028.1:0-14305 GCA_039715155.1 Campylobacterota bacterium
AAAATATCTGATGGTAAAAGGTCTGGAGTAAACTGTGCACGTTTAAAGTTTAATCCCAATGCCTTTGAGAGAGCATTTACAGTTGTAGTTTTTGCAAGTCCTGGAACACCTTCTATAAGGATGTGCCCCTCACACATAAGCGCAATAAGAAGAGAATCAATCATCTTCTCCTGTCCAACAACTACTTTTGCTACTTCTTTTTTAATATCATCAATTTTAGAAATCATTACCCTTGCTACCTTTTGTTAAAGTAGTATGATTATATCTTTTTGTGGTAAATAATATCCAAATCAAGGAGTATCTCTTCATCTTATTGATATAATATAAAAAAGTTACACTCTGTATAACTTAATTTAAATAAAGAGATCTCTCAATGACAAAAAAACTCCTACTATTTATAATCATATCTAGCACACTCTTTTCTTATGAGATACGCTTAGACAAATCATCAAATGAAAAAGAGAAGTTCTCAGAGGAGAAGTCCTATATAGCCTTGGAAAGAGATGACTCAAAAGAGATAGTTTTCGATAAAAACACAGGTTTGACATGGCAGGACAATATCGATGCAAAGAGCATAAAAAAAAGTCGAAAAGGTGCCAAAGAGTATTGTCGTCGTTTAGTTTTTGGAGGGTATGATGATTGGTACCTGCCAAGCATAAAGCAGTTAAAGTCTATAGTTGACACTACAAAATACAATCCCGCCATTAGAGATGGATTTAAAAATGTCCAAGCCTATCACTACTGGTCATCTTCACCAAAACTCTCCGCAAATATTGTAAATGTATTAAACATTGACTTTAAAAGTGGCCATAAATATAGTAATAATAGAAAAGGCAGGTGTAATGTTCGATGCGTTAGAGGCAAATACAGGTTTTAAGATGATAAAAATATTTTTACAAAGCATGCTGATAATGACAACACTATTTTCTTATGAAATACGCCTAGACAGACCATCAGACATAGAAGAAAAAATTCCAGAAGTCAAAGCTAAAGCACCCTTGGTACGAGATGATGTAAAAGAGATAGTCATGGATAAGGATACAGGCTTGATGTGGCAAGATAATATTGATACTAAAACCATAAGAAAAAATCGTAAAGATGCCAAACAGTACTGTCGACGTTTGGTTTTTGGAGGATATGATGATTGGTACCTGCCAAGAGAAAAAGAGTTAAGATCTATAGTAGATGAAAGAGAATATGACCCGGCAATAAGAGATGGATTTAAAAATGTTGTATCTGACCATTACTGGTCATCATCACCAAACCTCTCAGATATTATAATTGCAATAAATGTTGACTTCAAGAGTGGTCAATCCTATAATAACACCAGAAAAGGCAAGGCTTATGTCAGGTGTGTAAGAGGTAAATACAATATTCTTTAATAGAAAAAATTTATAGCTTCAGCGCAAATAATCTCAGCTATTAAAATCTGAAATTTAACTGTGCGTACACTGCTGTTTTCATTGGGTTTACTTTATCAATCAAAGAGTCCGCAGATTTAAACAGGTTATGCGCCAATGTTAGAGTAAAACTTTCATATGAATATGTTTCATCAGTCAAATCCAGTGTAATACCTGGAACTATTTTATCTGTTTTAGCAAAATCAAGAGTAGTTAGACTAAGTTTATATTCTGAACTTTCATTGTTGCTCTCAGGATGTTGCACTTCATGAGCATACAGTGTGTTAAGTGTTAAAAAGAATAGTATCGTATAAATCAGGGTTTTCATGACATCTCTCCATGTTAATTTACAACCATAAACCAGAAATTCATAATTGAGCAAAATTAAGATAGATATAAAAAACGGGGGGGGTATAAATACATCGGCAGTCTGGCGATCTACAAGAGACCCATAACTTTCCGTACTTGCTTCGCAACAAGATTGGCTTTTTCTTATACTTATCTATAGTTTAATTATAGCAAAACAGAGTAAACAAGAGAAAACTATAGCTCTAGACCCAGAACCTCAGCTATACCATTTTTCTCTATGAGAGCATCTAACTTCAGTGCTACATTCTCTTTTGCAATGCCAAATCCTTGGCTTGATTGTCCGGTTATATTTAGCTTGTTTGAGCCTATAACAGCACCTCTGCTATCCTTTACAGTTATGCTGATTGCTGAACGAGCAAGAGTGAAACCATAAGAAGAAGCTCTTTGAATATCAGACCTAATCATAATATTAAAATGCTTTTTGCCACTGCCATTTGCTATCTTCAACTTTTTAGCACTAATACCCTTAGCTATTGGAGCCATAAGGTTTGTTGCTTCACTGTTACTATTTATACTGAAAGTTATAGTTGAGAGTAACTCTTCATACTCTGCATCTATTTTCTGTGCTTTATTTAAGTACTCACTCCCATTAAATGCAGGGTTTAACTCACTCATTACAAGCAGAGTATTTGGAAGTGAAGCGAGTGACCCTTTTGATTTCTTATAAAATGAGAGATGCTTCATCATATGTAAAGGCAGAATACTCTTTCTCTCTTGTTCTATAATCTCAAAATTCTGCTCAATCTCTTTTTTCATACTAAGAAAAAGCTTTTTCTTGTTTGATTTAACCAAAACTACATAGTTTTTAAATCCTAAGCTTTGAGACTCTAAAAGCTCATAATTACCTATTCGTATATTTTGCACTTCACTTGTAGACTCATCTGTATAGACACCGCTAAAACTACTTACAGACCCCTCCTTTACAACAGTTTTAGCACTGAATTTTGAAGATATCGAGACGCTAAGGGTTGAGATCATTTGAGTCAAGGCATTAGTTATGGCTGTCTGTTTATCACGTCCGCTTCCTACTGCATAAAGATCACTTGGTGAACTTTTTGGAGGGTGTTCATACCAAGATGGAATCTCTTTTTTTTGTGCAACCACTACTCTTTTTTGTGAACCACATCCTGATAAAAACAGTAAAGAGAAGCCTAAACTGATAAGTAAAAATCGTATATACACTGAATTTTCCTACCTCGCCAACTGAGCTAGAGTTCTCTCTCTCTTTTCAATCAAAGAGTGAATCCTGATAACTGCTGCATTTATCTCTTCAACCGGTTCTACCATAAGGTTATCTGCATTTTCATAATACTCTTTTGCCTCAGCATAACTCCCCTCAGCCTCTTTTACAACACCCAAATTATAAAAGGCAACATAACTTTGAGAACCCGTAGAGTCAATCAAGTCAATTAAAAATCTCTCTGCCTTATCAAATCTACCCTGCTCTCTATATTTAAGAGATACTTCTAAAAGTTCTTCCTGCTTATCGTTGTAATCTAGATCGGGGTATTCCAATAAAACAACTCTAAAATTGCGATAATGTGGGGTAAGCTTATATATAAAACTGTTTGCTATTGACTCTGCTAACTCCTGTACAACCATCTCACGTGAGGGCAGAGCACGTGAGTCATCAGAACAGTGAGTGAAAGTTCTAGCTCTGTTCATCGTATCCGCATAGATGATATCACCTTGGGAGATATCAACCATTCTAAGCTCAGCTGAAAGTCCAACTACCCTTTTTTTACATCGAACTTTATAGTAAATAAGCTCTTTACACTTCTTATCCGCACAACGTGAGCGTCTCTCATAAAAATATGTATCCTGATCTACAAGACCACTATTTTGAATCTTCTGCTCCTCTACAATTCTGTTAAAATCATTTCTGCTTACAATAGTGAAATAACTCTTGTTATCTATCTTAAACCTTGAAAGTTTTGCTTCTATTTTACCTGAGAGCCCAACTCTGTCATTACTAAAGTTTGCCACTGCTATTTTTTTCGTTGCCGCTGCTCTGTCTATTTCAGCTGGTTCGAGTGCTCTCATATTAACTTTTTGTGCACACCCACTCATAAAAAGTACAAATAGTGTAATTATAAAAAGTAAAATAGTTTTTCCCATACGGTTCCCTCTTTTATTTGTTTGGCTTATTCTAGTTAAAGTTGATTTAATCGCATATTAATTTTTTAGCTGCGCTTAAAGAAGTAAGTTCACCTCTTTCAATCTCCAAAATCAGTTGTGTATATTTTTTTGAACCATCTATTGCCAATAGCAGAGTCAACTCTTCTAAAGTTTTCACACCTTTAAGCCTTTGGCAAAACTTCTCTTCTCTGCTTTGTGATTTGTTCTCTTTCTTAAAATTTATCTTTGCCACTATGAAGCCTAAAATAAAAGTGAGTAAATAGTATAGGTAGTCAAGCCTAAACTCAAAACCTTTTTCCTCTTCGTCTAACAAGTCTGCTTTTTTATAAACAGCCGCTACATTTACCTCGACACCATCAAAACTCAGCAGACTTTTGGACTCTTTTTTTATATCAAAATACTCAAATTCTATTTTAGGAATAAGAAAATTTTTGTCACTTACAAAGGCAAATTTTTGGCTCCAAACACCATGCTCTCCATCCTCACTCAAGCTACTTTTGAGTATAGCTTTTTGAGAGAAAATCTTTACTCCCTCTATCTTAAATGAAACTGCTTGCAGTTTTTCAAAATTTCCAACTCCCCTGATAATAAACTCTAAACTGTATGGTTCATAAGCCTTGACATTTGACTTCCCCTCTTTAACTTCCAGCTCAAAATCTCCAACTAAATCCGTCTCACTCTGCTTAACATCTACATAGAGAGTTTTTTGCTTGAGGTAAGTCGATGTAAACTCCTCATACTGCTCATTATCTCGACCTAGTACAGTATTCTCAATTGAGTCTTTATTTGTCTTTTTCATAGTCATATCAAAATCAAAAACAATCTCACCACTACGTTTGGCATAGGCTATATACTCAAAACTGTTTACTCTTTTTCCATCAACTATCTGCTCTTGCTCACTTAGAGCTTTGATTACATAGTCTTCATTCTCTCTCACCGGGTTAAAGTCAATTGTATAGAGCTCACTTCTATCGCTAAACTGACACACATACTTAAGCAAGACTGCTTCATTTACATAAGCAGATTTCTTATTTGCAGTAGCACTCCACTCGTAGCTTGAAGCAGAGAGATTCAGAGTAAAAAAGAGTAAAAAAATGATTAAAATATTACCAAGGTTTTTTCTCATTTACACTCCTCCTGTTAATAAGCTCATACTGCTTTGAACTTAGTTTTGCTTTTCCAGCGTTCAGGTCTATTTTTGACTCTGACTTAGTTTTTTTGCCGCCATCATCAGCTCCACTGCTAGCCGCTGCACTCACTTTCATGTTTGAACTGCCACCCTCTTTTTTCTTCTGAGTCGAATCTCTCTTTTTAGCCATAGATGATTTTTGAGCACTCTTCTGTTGACCTGTGCTCATCTGTTTTTGCTCTTTTACATCTAAGATATGGAACATATTTTCAAAAGCCTCCTCTGTCTGATGCAGTGTAAGTGATTTTTTATAGGCCTCACGCGCTTTTTGAAACTCTTTTAATCGTACAAAAGTATTACCCAGGTTGTAAAATACCAGAGCTTTAAACTCAGGTGAACTTGACTTAATATTCTCATATTTTACCAAAGCTTTCTCATATTCACCTGATTTGTATAATAGACCAGCCTCTTTAAACATTAGTCTGTTTTCATCCTCAAACATCTCTAACATATTAGCTTGAACACTCACTCCAAACAGAAGTAAAAACATGATGACATATCTTTTTAAAGATGTCACAGTGACTAAAAATGTAATGATGGCTAGAGTAACCAGGTAGTAAAAGAGTTCTAAGTTTTTTACTACTGTTGTATTGGATATAAACTCATCCTCACGTTGACTAGACAGAGCACTTAATATATCATCAACACTGCTACTGTAAACGCCACCAGTTGCATCTGATATAACTTCAATCGTACTGTTTTGCCTACTGACTACAATGTCACCCAACTCATCTTTTAAAAGTTCCCCATTTTTTAGTGGTAGAGTTCCTCCCAGTTTTGTAGCTATCATGAGAGTGTTTACAACTAAACTGTTCTCTTTCGCAAACTTAGCCTCTTCAGAGTAGTTGAGTTCATCTCCACCATCACTCAAAATAAGCAGGCTCACTCTTTTTGATTTTGACATCTTTCTGGCTAACTTTAGTGCCGGCATAATCGAGCTGCCTCTTGTCATAATCAACTTCTCATTGAGTGAACCAAATAGGTGCAGCAGCAGTTCGCTATCTTGTGTAAGAGGAGAGAGGATAATCGCATTTGTAGTAAATCCAAGTACTCCAAACCTACTCTTTTTCTCTTTTTTAACAAGCTTCAGCAGTGTCTCTTTAGCAAACTCCAACCTTGATGGGTTGATATCTGTAGCCTGCATTGAGTAAGAGAGGTCAACTGCCACAATCACATCACTGAGTACCTCTTTTGTTTTTATAGGCTCCTGTTCGATTACAGGTCTCATTAGAGCTAAAACTATAAATATAAAGGTTAAAATATAACCAAAAGAGGTCAAACGTAACTGTGAAAAATCTTTTTTGATAAACGCAGCCACTAAAAACAGAAATAGCCAGAGATATTCAGGGTTTAAAAAACTCATCTTCTCATCTCCCTATAAAGGAGAAATAGTAAAAGTCCACAAGCTAGAAGCAGCAGAGTCTGATAGTAGTAGTTCTTTAGCAGATACTCACGTGACTTTATCTTCGATGACTCCAGCTTATCTATCTCT
Source organism: Campylobacterota bacterium (assembly GCA_039715155.1). Classification (GTDB taxonomy): domain Bacteria; phylum Campylobacterota; class Campylobacteria; order Campylobacterales; family Sulfurimonadaceae; genus Sulfurimonas. The sequence goes on from JBDLHW010000028.1 coordinate 6,590, forward strand.
TTATAGACCTCTTGTAACTCTTTAGCAGAAACAGCAGTGTAAAATTCTCCTCCACTCTCATCTGCTATTTTTTCCAAGAGAGCTTCATCTGCTTCACCCTTGTTTCCAATGGCAATTGTATATATTTTTATATTTTGAGACTTGATTGATGTAAGAGCCTCTTTTGGAGAGATAGTTCCACTGTTATGTTCACCATCACTCAGAAGTATTATCACTTTCGTTTTAGCTTTTGAGTGCTTGAAAGCTCTCTCACTCATAGCTATTGCTTCTCCGATAGCAGTATTTTGTCCAGCCATACCTTGCGTTAGGTAACTTAGCATATCACTCACTATCTCTTTCTCATAAGTAATCGGTGAAGCGATAAAAGCAAAATCTCCATATATTACAATCCCAACATTATCACTGTGACGATTGAGCAGAAAATCTTTTGCTACAATCTTTGTAAGTTCAAACCTTGACAACCTGTCACCATTAGAGAGTTCATCATCAGCGTCATAGCCAGATGAGTTCATAGAACCACTGGCATCTATAGCTAAGACAATATCTTTTCCAACCCTATTTAGTGGATTAAACTTATCAATAACTACAGGAGAACTCAAAGCAACAACAAGGAGTATAAATATCAATATTTTCACTATCCACTCTAGCTTTAAAAGACTTCTCTTAGCACGCATAAAATGAAGATGCACAAAATATATAGGTTTCATATACTCTCTACATCTATATAGACAATAAATTATCGGTATAAGTAACAATATTAAGTAGGGATATTCGAAACTGTAATAATTCATTACAGTTATTTTAGCTAAAAAATGAGTATATGTAATATATTTTATAAAATATCACAATTCATGCCCAAAATTCTTGACATAAAAAAGCTTTTTGTCTATAATTTCGACCTCTTAACAATAAGAGGCAAAAGTCTTGTTAGCTCAGCTGGTAGAGCACGTCACTTTTAATGATGTGGCCGATGGTTCGAATCCATCACAGGACACCATTTTTTTGTTTATTTGCACTAAAAATAAAAGCTCACGTACTACTTGTACGCTTCACTTTGATTTTAAGCACAACTAAATCAAAAAACAATTTACTATCTACAAAAGTGGCCCCGTCGTCTAGCGGTTAGGATCCATGGTTTTCATCCATGTTACAGGAGTTCGATTCTCCTCGGGGTCACCACTTACAAACTTAACAATCAAAACAAACTTTTTATTTAAATAATCCCTTTATAAATCAAAGATAAAATTATATAATATTTTTTAATGTAAGGATTTAAAATGCAAAAGTATAAATGCGTTTTTTGTGGTCACATATATGATCCTGCGATTGGCGATGAGAAAAATGGTTTCCCTCCAGGTACAGCGTTTGAAGACTTGCCTGATAACTGGAAGTGTCCGGGGTGTGGTGCGGAAAAAGAGTATTTTAATCCTGTAGACTAGTATTACTACCTTTTTAACTCATAATTAATCGGTACGTGAAGAACCAACTCTTCAGAAGGTTTTGGAAACTCTCCGGAGAGGTCCTCTATGGTTTTTTTAGCCGCACGGCTTAATATTTCACTCTTTGAAGAGATAACCTCTACAGAACTGACAGTGGAATCAGTTGCCAAGCAGAACTTAACCATAACCTCTCCGACTACACCTCTTTTTCTTGCAGATCTTGGATAGTAGAGGTTTTGGGATAAAAGTCTGACTATCTCTTGTATATGTTCATCCATATACTGTTCTTCTTGAGCCACTGCTTCTTCCTCCGCTGACTCAACAGGAAGAACTTCAATAACATCCTCTTCTATCTCCTCTTCGATATATACAACTTCCGGTTCAGGTTCCGGCTCTACAATATCCTTTACAACAGGAACAGTTAACTTTTCAGGTTTGGGGACTATTTTCTTAACAACTTCTTTTTTTGGCTTCTCTATTTTTGGTTTAACTTTTTTAGGAATCACCTCTTTAACTACAGGTTTCTCCTCTACATACTCTTTATGTTTTTCGACAACACATGTCAGTTTAAGACACACCTTTTCATCCGCTTTCTCACTGTTCATCGATGAGACATACTTGTATGTATAAAAAAATGCCACTAACAGAAGTGAATGAATTATGATAGATATTAAAAAAGAGGGAGTGTGCCTTTTCATGAAATGGATGTTATCAAAACATCCATTAAGAGAGTGTTAAAGAGTTAGATAGCGCGTTTAAACTCTGGGTATGCTTCCACACCACACTCATTAACATCCATACCCTCAAGTTGAGCATCTTCTTCTGCTCTAAACTTAGAGATTTTATTGATGATAAAGAGTACTATAAATGAGACACTAAATGCAAACACAGCGACTACAGCCACACCTTTTAGCTGGTCTATAAATGACACACTCTCTATAAATATACCAACAGCTAATGTTCCCCAGATACCATTAACCAAGTGAACAGAGAGGGCACCTACAGGATCATCAAGTTTAAGCTTATCAAAAAGTGGAACCGCAAAAACAACTAAAGCACCTCCAATAGCACCGATTAATATAGGTGTATACATATCATAGAGGTCTGGTCCAGCAGTAACTGCTACAAGTCCACCTAAGGCACCATTTAAAATCATAGTGATATCAAAGAGTTTATATCTTACATACATAAGTACTCCGGCTATCAGTGCTCCTGCCAAACCTGCTGTATTTGTGTTCATAATAGTTTTAGCGACTGCATCAGCACTCTCTACACTTGAGATACTTCCAACAGAACCACCATTAAACCCAAACCAACCAATCCAAAGTAGAAATGCACCAAGTGTTACAAGTGGAATATTTGAAGCGGGAATTACTCTCACTTTTCCATTTACATAACGACCACGACGAGCACCCATTATAATAATGGCTGCTAAAAGAGCCCATCCACCTGTTGAGTGTATTACAGTAGAACCTGCAAGGTCATACATGTTTATATCCAGAAAAGTTCCGGCTATCATATCAGCACCCCAGCTAACATTTACAACTGTCGGATAGATAATTCCACCCATAATTACGGCAAAAATAGCTAAAGGAAATATACGAACCCTCTCACTTACACCACCACTCATGATATTTATAGTCTTACCAACAAATGCCATCTGGAACAGAAATGCAGCCCACAGACTCATGGAGTCATTTTCCCATGAACCAAATGCAAGGTCATAACCTATAAGTAAAAATGCCAATGATGCAACAGCATAGATCATAACGTTAATAGTAAGTACAGATGTAACATTCTTTGTACGAACAAGCCCAGCTTCAAGCATCGCAAAACCTGGAACCATAAAGATTATAAGCACCATAGAAAATAGTGCGAAGAAAGTGTCAATTACGTATTTAAAATCAGCTTCTAACATGTGAGAGTACCCTTTTCATTATTCAGTATAGGGCGGATTCTATCTAAAAAAAAATGTTTTAGGGAAATAAATTGATTAAAAATTAATCATTTAAGGATTTACATAGCTCGAAGCTATGTAAATGTGAAGGTTTGAAACTATATAGCTTCTGTGTCTGTTTCACCAGTACGGATACGAATAATTTGCTCGATATCACTAACGAATATTTTACCATCACCGATCTTACCAGTTCTAGCTGCTTCAACGATTGTAGCTGTAACTTGATCAACATCTTTGTCATCAATTACCATCTCCATTTTGATTTTCGGTAAAAAATCAACTACATACTCTGCACCACGATAAAGTTCACTATGACCTTTTTGACGACCATAACCTTTTACTTCGCTAACTGTCATACCATCGATTCCGATCTCTGCCAGTGCATCTTTTACATCTTCTAGTTTAAATGGTTTAATAACCGCTTCTACTCTTTTCATATTTAAGACTCCATATTTGTCATAAGAGGCCGATGCCTCTTTTTAATTATTTTAAAATTGTAACCACTTTTGTGGTTTAAATCAACTACTTAGATATTTAAAGCTTTTTCACCATGTGTTGCTTCATCAAGACCAACTTGTTCAGTCTCTTCATCAACTCTAGAACCACCAGTTAAAGCCATTGCTAGATAGTAAACTACTACTGTTCCAACTAACGTGAAGATACCAACAACTACAACTGATTCAACTTGAACCATGAACTGTCCCATTCTGTCACCTGACTCTTTAAGTGGACCATCCCATAGTAAGTCATTATCTTTAAGAGCGAACACTGCAGTTGCAAGAGCTCCCCAAAGACCGGCTAAGAAGTGAATACCAAATGCATCTAATGAGTCATCATAACCAAGTCTCTTTTTAAGTGTAGCAACACCGAAGAATGCAACAAGTGAACCAACGCCACCAATAATCATAGCACCACCAACATCAACAAAACCTGCAGCTGGAGTAATAGCAACTAGACCGGCAACAACACCTGAAGCAGCACCTAGAAGAGTTGGTTTTTTGAAAACGAACCATTCGATTACTATCCATGTAACAGCAGCTACAGCAGTTGCTAAAGTAGTAGTTAAGTAAGCTAAACCAGCGATAGCGTTTGCACCAAATGCAGATCCACCGTTAAATCCATACCAACCAAACCATAGTAAAGCAGCACCCAAAGCAGTAAGCATTACAGACATTGGTTTCATTGCAACTTTATTGTATCCTGTACGTTTACCAACTAAGAAAGCTAAGACTAAACCAGCAAGACCACCATTCATGTGTACAACAGTACCACCAGCAAAGTCTAAAGCACCTGCATCAAAAAGAAGTGCACCGTCTCCACCCCATACCATGTGTGTAATTGGAGCATATACAACGATTACCCAGATAGCTACAAACACTAACCAAGTTGAAAATTTAATTCTTTCAATAACAGAACCAGATGCAATCGCAACAGTAATAGCAGCAAATGTACCTTGAAATACTACAAATACATAAGTAGGATACGTTCCACTTAAATCATTCCAGTTAATACCGTTTAAGAACATATGAGACAAGCCACCTACTACTGTTTGCATAGTTGCACTCTCAGCTGTACCAAATGCGATTGAGTAACCAGCCGCTATCCACGCTATAAATGCAACAACAAATGCACTTAAAACCATTGCATATGTATTAAGTACATTTTTACTTCTTGTCATACCTGCATAAAATAGTGCAAGTCCAGCCGGTGTCATTAGTAGTACTAATGCAGCAGACATCATCATCCAAGCTGTATCACCACTATCTAATACATCTTCAGCAAGTGCTAAAGATGGTAAAAGCATCAGTGCTAATGTTAAGTATTTCTTCATCTTAATTCCTTTTGTGTTCTCTTTCGAGTTATTTTCAGGGGGAAGTATAACAGTTAGTGAATATCCTAGATGCATAAAATTGTATAATATTTAATCAATAATTAGATTAAATAACAGTTATTTGATATGCTTATTTTCTAGATAAATGTCACTCTTTCACATATAAAAACTGAATTAAAACAACTTTTACAATTTTACGATTTTATTAATCAATTTTCGGGTAGAATATCTAAATTTTATTTTAAGTTACTAGGAACTTTAATGAGCGATTTGCTAAACAACGACGATATCCAAACCATAAATATAGAAGAGACTCTTCAAGACAGTTACCTTGATTACTCAATGAGTGTAATTGTTGGACGTGCTTTACCAGATGTTAGAGATGGTCTTAAACCAGTGCATAGAAGAATTCTTTACGCAATGGACAAACTAAACCTTTCACACGGTTCAAAATTCAAGAAATCAGCTCGTATAGTTGGTGATGTTATTGGTCAGTACCACCCTCACGGTGATACTGCTGTATATGATGCACTTGTACGTATGGCGCAAGACTTCTCTATGAGAATGGAACTTGTAGATGGTCAAGGTAACTTCGGTTCTGTTGATGGTGACTCTGCTGCGGCGATGAGATATACTGAAGCTCGTATGACAAAATATGCCGGCGAACTTCTAAAAGATTTAGATAAAAACACGGTTAACATGATAGAGAACTACGACGGTACTACTAAAGAGCCGGATGTTATGCCTACTCGTGCTCCGAATCTTCTTATAAATGGTTCTTCAGGTATCGCTGTTGGTATGGCAACAAATATCCCTCCACACAACCCTAGTGAAATAATGAGTGGACTCAAAGCACTTTTAGCAAATCCAAATATCACTTTACAAGAGATTATGGAGCATATCAAAGCGCCTGACTTTCCAACCGGTGGAATCATCTATGGTAAAAAAGGTATCACAGAAGCTTATGAGAGTGGTCGTGGTCGTATAAAAGTTCGTGCAAAAACACATATAGAGCAGCAGGGTAAAAAAGAGATTATTGTTATTGATGAACTTCCTTATCAAGTAAATAAATCTCGTCTGATTGAAAATATTGCAAATCTTGTAAAAGATAAGATGATTGATGGTGTTTCACTTATAAGAGATGAATCAGACAGAGAGGGTATGAGAGTTGTAATTGAGCTAAAACGCGACGCTATGAGCGAGATTGTTCTTAATAACCTGTTTAAACAGACAAGCATGCAGACTACTTTTGGTATCATCATGCTATCTATATTAAATCAAGAGCCTAGAATCTTTGGAATTATAGATGTCTTAAAACACTTTATTAATCACCGAAAAACTGTAATCATTCGTCGTACAATTTTTGATCTTGAAAAAGCAAAAGCTAGAGCACACATCTTAGAGGGTCTCAAAAAAGCAATCGATATTATCGAAAAAGTTATTAAAACTATTCGTGCTTCAGGAAGTGAAGAAGATGCTAAAAACAATCTGGTAAGTGAATATGACTTTAGTGAGATTCAAGCATCAAGCATTGTTGCAATGAGACTTGGTCGTCTTACTGGTCTAGAGATAGAAAAGATAGAAAACGAACTTGCTGAACTCATGACACTTATAGAGTATCTAGAATCAATCCTTAAGAGTGAAGATGTACTTCATGGAATTATTGGTGAAGAGTTCGATGAAGTAGCAGCTACTTATACTGATAAAAGACGTACAGATATCGAAGATGATTATGATGACATCGATATCGAAGATTTAATCCCTAATGAGCCGATGGTAGTTACTATTACTCATAGAGGTTACATCAAACGTGTTCCTTTAGCAAACTATGAAAAACAAAAACGCGGCGGTAAAGGTAAGACTGCTGTTACTACTTATGAAGATGACTTTATAGAGAGTTTCTTTACCTGTAATACTCACGATACACTTCTTTTTGTAACAGATCGTGGACAACTTCACTGCCGGTCCCTCCGGCGTCCCGATCCCCACGGCCCCGGTGATCCTGTCGCAGCCGGTCGACGCCGCCGTGGTGGATATCCCCTACACCTACAGTGTCCTGGCCAGCGGTTATCCTCCGCCGGTGTTCGAGTTGGTGAATCCCCCCGCCGGGATGGCCATCGATCCCTCGACCGGAATGATCACCTGGACGCCCACGGCCACCGGGGACTTTCCGATCGAGATCACCGCGACCGAGGCGTAGCGAACCTGGGCCAGCAGCCAGGCGAGCGCCAGCTGGCTGGAAGGCATGGTTCGGGGCGCCACCACCCGGGATCGCGTGGTGGCGGCGCTCGATCTGGTGGCGACGGCGCTCGAGCACGAGAGTCTGTCGGCGGCGGCGACCGCGGTCGCCACGGAGCTGGCGGGGCGCCTCGGTACCACCGAGAAGGTGCCCGAACGACGGCGGGGCAGGCGTACGGGACGGTGCGGTTCGCCCTCGAGCGGGACGGTGACGGCACCCTCGTTACAGTCGGCCCTCGTTACACCCTCAA
>JBDLHW010000280.1:0-1807 GCA_039715155.1 Campylobacterota bacterium
TCCACACTTAAAGGAAAACTACGTCGTTTTGTTGTAGTCCCCGGTGTATCAGATATCTGTACAGAATCATCTAGAGCTAAAGCTGAAACGATAGAACTTTTACCTTTATTAGGATGTCCAACAACAGCAAATTTAGGGTGTGTAGAAGTCATCTTTTTAACCACACTTTCATATTTTTCAACACTGAGAGTTTACTGTCCCAAATATCTACCTCTTTATCGATTGCGTCATAATCATTTTTCTTTGTTCCTATAGGCATGACGATCACTTTATCTACTCTATCAGTCAAGTCACTTAAATAATCTACAAAATCCATCGTTGGAGGCTCCCATGCCTTTACTAATAGAAGTACTTCACCATAACTTTTGGAGATCACTTCAGAGTCCTCTTCAAAACTATTCGCACCTCCTACTTCAAAATAGTTTGGTGCTATGACCTGCATACTGTCACCCAAAAGCAAAAGTTTTTCATAAGGTATTGCCCAACCATGGATACAATCATACGAAGCATCTAAACTGTTTACAATTTGCTCATAACTCTTCTCATTAGGCGTAAATGTACTCTCTTTTCTCTTTGCATGTGTAGAGATGATGGGTTCATTGATCTCTCTAAGTAGTTTTGTCGTTCCCTTCAATGTTAAAAGTGATCGTTTCAGAGCACGATTAGATCCAAAAGAGACAAGAATAAACATCAAGATACGTAAGAAAATAGCATAGAATATTGTAGAAAAAGCCAAAAATTTCCACCACTCTCCAAGTTGCGAAGCATGTGCGATCATCTCCTCATTGAGTTTCTCTCCGAGTCTAAAATATTGGCTCTGTTGTATCAGTTCTAATGATGGTACTGCAGAAGGCATGATCTCTCTCCATGGGTATGCCAACATAGTTAAAAAATCATGAAGTGCTTCAGGAGTGATATGCAGTGTTGTGCTCCATGCAAAAGCAATATCCTTCGTTACAACCACACCTAAAAGTGCTAACAGTAAGCCAAATGAAAAGAATAAAACGATGACTTGAGAACGTCTGAGGATAATCCAGTTACTAAGAAGAGGATTGATCTGAAATGTTTGAAGAGTCTCTTCTACTTTAGCAGGCATAAAACCCAATATTTTCTCCATCCAAAAAGCTGGGGAGAGATGTATTAATACATTTTCTGAACTACTGGCCCTGATCATAGCCAAAAGTGCAAATAGCATAGTCAAAAGTGGGAAAAATATGACTACAGCAATAAAATAAATAACATTGACTGGTTCACGACCGCTATAGGAGAGTAACCCTATCCCTGTTAAGAGTCCCAACGCAAAAGCTATAAGTACTAGTGCAAAGGTCACACGGTATAGATAAGTAGAAAATGTCTCACTCAACAATGGTCTTTTTAACCTATGTTTATGCTCCTCTATCCATGCACCAAGCTGTTCGATAGGTCTGTTTTTCAACATGACATGGGTAATCCCAAATGCCCGGTTCTCCTCACGTGTAGAGGGGTTAAGCTTCATTAGTTCATAAAGGTTTACATAGGATTTTATATTCATCAGTTAGCTATTCTTGTTTGGCGTTCCATAAATGACATCTCTTAAATGCTCTCTATATGCTTCATGATCATAACTAATCACACGTGCAACTCCCTCTTCAAATGCAGCTTTTGCTACTGCTGAAGCAACCCAGATCAATGCCTCTTTATTAAATGGAAGAGGAATAATATGCTCTTTTCCATAGGCAATATCTTGATTATGGTATGCAGCTTTGACATAGTATGGCACAGGCTCTTTAGCTAAAGTAGCCAATGCTTGAGCCGCTGCCATTTTCAT
>JBDLHW010000281.1:0-1800 GCA_039715155.1 Campylobacterota bacterium
TCCCTTGATAAAACATCTGATGAGAATGAGGAGATAATCTACCTTTTAAATCAGTATAAAGAAGCAATAGATAAGAAACTAATAGTCAGTACAAGTGATGTTACAGGAAAGATAAAATATGTAAATGATAATTTTTGTCGTATTAGTGGATATAGTGAAGAAGAGCTTCTCGGACAAGATCATAACATAGTACGACACCCAAGTAACCCTGACAAAGTTTTTAAAGAGATGTGGGGAACTATCCTAAATAAAGAAGTATGGCAAGGAACCATTCCGAACATGGCAAAGGATGGTTCAACCTACTATGTTAATGCTACAATTGTTCCCTTTACCAACATTTATGGAGAGATTGTTGAGTTTATGGCCTTACGAGAAGATGTAACAAAAACAATAGAGTATCAAAATGAAATCCAAACCGAAAAGCACAGGGTTTCTGAGATTTTAAATAATCAAGAGAGTGTTATTGTCCTGTTTGGTAAAGAGTCTGGGGTTATAGAAGCAAATAAAAAGTTTTTTGAACTATTTGGTTTTACTTCATTGAGTGATTTTAAAAGTAAGTATGACTGTGTATGTGAACTTTTTGAGGAAAAAGAGGGTTTTTTAACTAAGGGTGAGGGTGAAGACCTATGGAGTAAACCAGTTGAGGAAAATCCAAATAAACTACATCTGGCTATGATTGATAAACGAGTCTACAGTGTAAAAGTAACCCAGATAGAAGTAGATGATAAAGATACATTTTTAGCAACATTTACAGATATTACAGAGATAGAAGAAGCAAGAAAAAAATCGCAAGAGGCAGAAAAAGAAAAAGCGAACTTTTTAGCAAATATGAGTCATGAGATAAGGACACCAATGAATGCTATCTTGGGCTTTTCAGAACTTCTTGCGAAAACAGAGTTGAACCATAGACAGAAAAAGTTCATTGAACTTATAAAGAATTCAAGCGTAACACTCATACAAATAATTAATGATATTTTAGATTTTTCAAAACTTGAGAGTGGTCAAACTGATATTAAAATGGTAGAGATAAATCCATTTATGGAGTTTGAAGAGACCTTTATGCTTCTTGCGCAAAAAGCAAAAGAGAAAGATATATCATATATGATTAAAATCGATTCTCGACTAAACGAGTGTATAGAGATTGATAGTTTTCATATAAAACAGGTTATGATGAACCTTATTGGTAATGCGATAAAGTTCACTCCTTCTCATGGAACAGTAGATATTAGAATTGAGAAAAAAAGTGTAGAGAATCAAAACATAATTGGCTTTAGTGTACAAGACACAGGTATTGGAATCCCCAAAGGGAGACAGGAGAAGATATTTGACCCTTTTTCACAGGCGGATAGCTCTACTACAAGAGAGTTTGGCGGAACAGGTTTAGGGCTAAGTATCTCCAACAGTTTAGTAAGCATTATGGGGACTAAACTCCAACTAGAGAGTCAAGAGGGAGTTGGAAGTAAGTTCTCTTTTGATGTGAAATATGAAGAGTGCCTGTGTAAACATAGTTTAAAAAGTCACTTAGAAGAGTTTAATGTCTATCTTTGCGATTTCAAGAATAAATATCTATCTAGTATCACCAAGCAGCTTAAAGAGTATGATATAGAGTTTAAAACTATAAAAGTGTATGATGCAGATATAGATTTACCAAACTCTATAGTAATCCATACTGAAGAACACTCAGTAGATATATTTAAACATGCTAAAAAATTATTGGTAACAGATAGTGAAGATGCCCAATCGCAATATAGTATAAACAGGTTTGAAGAGTTCCCATCATTAATCTACAATGAACTTATG
>JBDLHW010000282.1:0-1777 GCA_039715155.1 Campylobacterota bacterium
ACAATGAACAGAGTTATCCTGTAAGATTTGTGGACCTTCCTGGTTTTGGTTATGCAAAAGTCTCTAAATCACTCAAAGAAGTGTGGCAGAAAAATCTTGTGGAGTTTATAAAACATCGTGTTTCTATAAGGCTTTTTATACATCTTCGTGATGCACGTCATCCTCATGCAAAGATAGATGATGATGTTGAGAATTACATTTCAGATTTTATACGTCCAGATCAGAGATATTTGACTGTTTTTACAAAGATAGATAAGCTTAATCAAAAAGAGAGAGCAAAACTTAAACGAGATTTTCCAGGGTCTATTACACTGTCAAACCTAAAAAGAAACGGACATGACAGAGTGCATCAAAATATCCTTCAAACGATCTTTGGTGTGGATGATGAACCTGTTAAAAAGAATGAGGAATAGTTGTGGTAACGCTTGTTAAAGCAAAGCTGAGTGACATCACTGCGATGCATGAGCTTGTTTCTTCTGAAGTTAAAGATGGAATCATACTAAACCGTACAGAAGATGAAGTAGCAACCAATATACGTTCATATGTCCTTGCAAAAGATGGAGAAAAGATCGTAGGGTATGCTGCACTGCATATACATTCTAGAAGATTGGCAGAGATAAGAAGTCTGATAGTCGATGAAGCATATCGTGGACAAAATATAGGTCATGAACTGGTACAGTTTACTTTAGATGAAGCAAAAACACTGGGTGTAGAAGAAGATGTACTGGTATTAACTTATCTGCCTCTATTTTTCCAAAAGCTTGACTTTAAAGAGATAGACAAAGAAGTGATACCTGAACATAAAATTTGGGCGGATTGTATTAAATGTATTCATTTCCCTGTGTGTAATGAAGTTGCATTGGTGTATAAATTATCATAAATATGAATAGTAAGATCAGTATGGGGAAAGTTAATAAGCATAAACCACTGATCTGGGTAGCCATAGGCTTCTTTGTCTTTTTCTATCCTATGCTTATTTCTATATACGTTTTTTTACCTCTTTTTATTGGGGCAATGTCCTATATGTTTGTTGTGGGATTGGAAAAAGAAAAAACATCATATATCTTGATCTCTGTCTTCTTTATGATGAATATGGAAATTAACCTTTCATTACCAACTTTTCTCATTATCATTTCGGCACTACTTTTTTATGTACTTGTCTACCCCTCTTTGATACATTTTAGAAAGTGTAAAGTGTGTAGACCTATTTTGTCTGTCTTACTTTTAGATCTTTTTTATCTTGCATGTCTCTTCTCTTATGATTTTATCTTTCAGACGCAGAGTATTGTATTGGATAAGATATTACTCTATTCTTTAGTGGTTGATATGTTGATAGTGGTGATATTATGAAGTATAAGTTTGTTATTTTAGTTTTTATTGTCTTTTGGGCTGTGATGATCACACGGCTTTATCATGTGAGTATCAAATCTAATTTTTACTATGAAGGTTTGGCAAAAGATAATATAGAGAGAAAACAGTTCATTAAGCCTGTAAGGGGTGAAATAACAGATGTTAAGGGTAACTTACTGGCTATGAACCAGATAGGATTTTCAGTCTCCATCGCACCACATCTTAAGATGAAAAGTGAGAAGTTAGACCGCTTGATCGATATACTGATAGAGACATTTCCAGACTTGAATAAAGAGGTGATGTTAAAGGTATATAAAAAGCATAATTCAGCATACAACCATAAATATATTAAAGTGGTTGATTTTATACACTACTCAGACATGATGGGGGCATACCCCAAACTCTCTTTGGTTAAAAACATTAAGAT
>JBDLHW010000283.1:0-1776 GCA_039715155.1 Campylobacterota bacterium
AGTGGTTGGATAAGAATAGAGAGTTTATAGAAAGACTTGATAGATAGAACCTGCTTCATGGTAAGCAGACAAAAGAGTTTGAGCGCCTTTTTAATATAATTCAAGAGACTATTGGCTCCATTGTAGTTCAGCTTGAAAATCCACTCTTTCAAGCAGCAAATACTATGGACAAATCACTGTTAAGAAGGTTAGGAGAGGGCTTAAACAGTGATACAAACTCCCAGTACTACATCGCTTTATCACAATTGCGAAGTTCGATAGAGTACCTTAAACAGTATGAGTCATTCTTATTAAATGAGCTTTTTGAATTTAGAACTCTGCATGTAGATAGGATAAACAAAGATTTAAATGTCATAAAAACAGTGGCTATCGTTCTGCCCACTATTATTTTAATAATAACTCTGCTCCTAGCGCTTAATATAGCAAAAACTGTAGAAAAAATGGAACTGGATCTCCTGACAACACAGGATGACCTGAAAAAGAGAAAAGAGAAACTACGTTATATCGCTTATTATGACTCCTTAACGGGTCTACCAAACAGGTTAATGTTTCTTGATAGGCTTGAGCAGTTTATAAAGCATGCAAAACGATCTAATAAAAAGGCTGTTGTGCTCTTTATGGACTTAGATCATTTTAAAAATATCAATGACTCATTTGGACATACACTTGGGGATAAACTACTAATCACTGTAGCACAAAACCTAAGGAGTGTTATCCGGGAGGAGGATACTATTTCCCGCCTTGGTGGAGATGAGTTTGTTGTACTTTTAGAAAATATAGAAAAAGTCAGTGATGCAGAGCTTATTATTCAAAAAATTATAGAAGCATTTGAAAAACCTGTAAAGGTAGACAGTAATATCTTCTATTTGACTTTGAGCGTAGGTGCTAGCGTATACCCTGATGATGCTGAAGATGCTGAAATATTGTTAAGAAATGCAGACTCTGCAATGTATAAAGCTAAAGATTTGGGAAGAGATAGTTATCAGTTCTATACACCTGATATGACTGAGCGTTCACTCGAACGTGTTCTAATGGAAGGGTCTTTGCAGGATGCCTTAGATAATAGTGAGTTTGAAGTCTATTACCAGCCTCAAGTGTTGGCTGAATCAGGTGAAATTATAGGACTTGAAGCACTTATTAGATGGAATCATCCTAAGGAAGGGATAATATCACCTGGAGAGTTTATCCAAATAGCGGAAGAGACAGGCCTAATTGTCCCAATTGGAGAATGGGTTTTAGAAGAGGTATGTAAGCAGCAGGTTCTATGGCAAGAGAAGGGGATAAAGACGGTTGTAACAGCAGTAAACCTTGCCGGCGCACAACTGCAACAAGATGATCTTTATAAAAAAGTAAAGATGATTTTAGATAAAACAGGGTGTAGTGCAAATTTAATTGAGTTAGAGGTCACAGAGGGATTTATCATGATAGACCCTCAGAGGTCTTCGGAGCTATTAGATAAACTTAATATGCTTGGTATTAGAATCTCAATAGATGATTTTGGAACAGGTTACTCATCTATGACATACCTGAAACGCTTACCTATTCAGAAGTTGAAAATCGATCAAGCCTTTGTACAAGATGTGGTTATTGATCCTGATGATGCAGCCATAACAAGGGCCATAATCGCACTCGCTAAAGGATTGCATATGAGTGTTATAGCAGAGGGTGTTGAAGAGGTCTCTCAAAGAGATTTTCTTATAAAAGAGGGTTGTAATAATATTCAAGGATACCTATATAGTAAACCTTTGCCTAGAGAGAAGGTAGAAATGATTTTAA
>JBDLHW010000284.1:0-1774 GCA_039715155.1 Campylobacterota bacterium
ATGCTTACAAACCCTCAAGAGACAGCTGCAAAGATGGCTAGACTCGATGTTGAGTATACAGAGAAGAATTTTGAGTCAAACAGGTCTTTTTCAAATATAGGGCAGATGACAATTGATTACGGGTTTGATGACTCAAATGATTTTTTATTATCACTCCAGACAGATATGAAGATGCCGAAAAAGACGAGAGATATCTATTTTTATCTGCCTTTTAGAATGTTAAATATCTACCCTACTGTTAACCTTTTTTCAAACTTGAACCTTATGAGTGGTGTGAAAAACAAAGCTCCATTTTTCTTTGTGAGTAGAAACTTTAAAGACCTTGGAGAGAGTGTAGCTCTAGGTAGTAACATATCTCTGAATAAAAAGGATTTGAGCATTACAGTTGGAAAAAATAGAGTCCCTGTACGAAGATTTGTAAAAACAGCTTATGATAATGAGATGAGGTTGCAAAAGAGTGTTCAACTCGTTGACTTTAGCTCAAACCTAAGCCTGATATTTATGAGCAGCTACAATACATTTTTAATAGTTGATGAGAAGACATACAACTCACTCTATGTGCAGCTAATGATACTTGAAGAGTATGATAAAAACCTTTTTGAAAAGGTGATAGTCAATCCACATGCAAAGGTTTATAAACTTAAGATATAATAGTAAATATTTAATATTATTTTTTAAGGCTCCAGATGCAAAACAGTAAGATTAAGAAGTGCCTATTCCCAGCTGCAGGCTACGGAACAAGGTTTCTTCCCGCTACAAAAGCAATTCCCAAAGAGATGTTGCCAGTCTTAACCAAGCCTCTTTTACAGTATGGTGTTGAAGAGGCTGTAAGTGCTGGGATGGATACTATGGCTATTGTTACAGGACGTGGCAAACGTGCTATAGAAGATCATTTTGACAGATCTTATGAGCTAGAACATCAGATAGATGGTACCCCAAAAGAGAAGTTGATGCACGAGGTTCGAAAAATTGTTCAAGATTATACATTTACATATACTAGACAAGTAGAGATGAAAGGTCTTGGTCATGCAATACTTACCGGAGAGACTCTTATAGGTCATGAGCCTTTTGCCGTAATATTGGCTGATGATTTGTGTGACAATGACGGAGATTCAGTTCTAACTCAAATGACTGAGCTTTACAACAAGTATCAATGTTCAATAGTTGCAGTAGAGGAGATACCACCCGAAGATTCTAATAAGTATGGTGTAATAGCTGGCGAGATGATAGAGGAGAGTATTGTTAGAGTAAATGATATGGTAGAAAAACCAGACCCAAAAGATGCACCTTCAAATCTTGCGATCATAGGACGTTACATACTGACACCTGATATCTTTGATATTATCAGAGAGACAAAACCTGGAAAGGGCGGAGAGATTCAGATTACTGATGCTCTGCTAGAGCAAGCAAAACAGGGAAAAGTGATAGCCTATAAATTTCAAGGTAAAAGATTTGATTGTGGTTCTGTGGATGGATTTGTAGAGGCTACAAACTATTTTTATAGTAAAAGCAATTCATAGACAATGAACTACCAACATAATTTCAATCCAACAATCTCAAATGAAGATCTATTTAGCGAGATACTCAAAGAGAAAGAGCATATAGGCTACTATAACCTTGTCTCTCAAGATACTACTGCGTTTAAAGAGTACGCTAAAACCGTGAAGCAGACAAATATAGTCGTTATAGGAATAGGTGGAAGTACACTCGGTACTTATGCCATATATAAATTTTTAAAACATTCTAAAGACTTGACAAAACAACTTTATTTTTT
>JBDLHW010000285.1:0-1769 GCA_039715155.1 Campylobacterota bacterium
AGTAGTGTTTGTTATCCTTGATATCAAATGATAAAACTATTGGATCTTGTTTAGATATTTCATTTAAATCATCATATAAAATTGTTTTGTTTTTTGTCTCATAAAGTTCATATTGAAAATAACTACATTCATACAAGTCTAAAAAAATATAATCTGCATTACCAGGTAATCTATTGGCTAAATATTCTATTTCAACTTTAATTTTTACTGTGCCAGGAACTTTTCCTCTTATGTCGACTAAATACGCATCGTGTAATGTATTCCAAATAGAATGGTTTTCAGTATCATCCATGTTTTCTTTCCTGACGTCTAACTATCTGTACTTTTTTAAGATGTAATGCATATGCTAATCCTATTAAAAATAAAATGTTAATTCATCGATAGATGTAAAGTAAAGTTCAATCAACTTGCATACTGATGGTCAGCTTCAACTTTCAGCCTCTCAGCTATCCAAACTTTTATGATGGATTGTCTTGTAACACCAATTCTTTTTGCCTCTTCATCTAGAGCATTTATGATCCACTCTGGAAAATCAACATTCACTTTTTTAGTATCTGTTTTTAATGGCTTAAAATCTTTTAATTTAATAGATTTTGAAAAGTCTAAGTGTTCGCTTACGTCTTCACTATTATCAAATTTTTCATCAAACTCTTTAGCTGTTACTGTTTTCATAGTTTTTCTCCTCATTTTTTCTACACCTTCTCACAGAGATGATACGAAATACACTTTCTCTCATTGTAAATATAGCTACAAAACATTTTTGCTCTAATCGTGAGATTAAAGCATATCTACTCTCAGCATCTGTTGTATTGGCAGGAACGATAAGCGCATTCTCATCGTTCCATAAGTTTTGTGCTTTTTCAAAGTCTATGCCATGCTTTTCTTTATTGATACGACTTTTATTGTTATCGTATTCAAATTTCATTCTTTTTCCTTAAAGTATGGTTTAGGTATATTTATTATACTTTAAAAGTATTATGAAGTCAATACTGGAACAAAAAAGTTATAAAATTCTTTCATAATCACCTGAGCCTTTTCCACACCAATAACCTCAAAACTTACCGTACTTCCTATAGCCATTTGTGCCAAAACAAAACAGTCACTTGGTAAAAGAGAACCAATTTTTGGGTAACCCCCAATAGTCTGTCTCTCTTTAAGTAGAACGATAGGTTGCCCGTCTGGGGGTATTTGGACTGCTCCGAAGGTAATGCCCTCAGAGATGATACCTCCTTTAGAAGGTATCATAGGGTCTCCTTGGAGTTTGTAGCCCATGCGGTTCATATCTGGAGTGAGAGTATAGTTACTATTAAAAAACTTCTTTTTTTGTTCCTCAGTGAAGTAGCTGTGTTGGTAGCTAAGTATGATGCGAAGTGTAAGGTGGGTAGGGTAGTTAGGTATGTACATTTTAGGTACACGTGTAGTCTGTGTACTTTGACTTGGAGTGAAAGACAAAGTATCCCCCACTTCAAGCTTTTTCCCTTTGTTCTCTTTTAGTGTTGTAGAGTAGCTCTCTTCATACTTTTTTACGTTAAAGCCACCTTTGACTGCAAGGTAAGCTCTCATTCCTGATCTTCTCTTATGAAAAGAGAGTATGTCATTTTGTTTTATATGATGGGTCTGCCAGATAGGTTTGGAGATACCATTTATTTGAAAGTCGAGGTCTGCTCCACATACAGCGATGGTTGTAGAGGCTGTGGCTTGGAGTTTTAGACCGCTTAGGAGTATTTCTAAGGCATTACACTCTTCATCGCCTAGTAGTTTTTGACTCC
>JBDLHW010000286.1:0-1736 GCA_039715155.1 Campylobacterota bacterium
GAGTATCATTGGCTGCTTGAGCTGCAAGAGTTCTAACTCTGTTTAAGATATTTCCGTACTCTTCCATAGCACCATCAGCAGTCTGGATAAGACCAATACCGTCGTTAGAGTTACGAATTGCTTGACCAAGTCCGTTAGACTGAGCAGAAAGTTGATTCGCAATCGCAAGACCAGCTGAATCATCTGCAGCTTTGTTAATTCTTAAACCTGAAGAAAGAGCATTAAGACTTTTATCAAGCCCAATGTTATTCATTGTTGCGTTTCTATGTGCGTTCATAGCACCTATGTTTGTGTTAATTCTAAATCCCATAATAAATCCTTTTTGGGTAAGAGCCTTTCGCTCTAAATTAATTTTGTATCTCTGCATCCTTGCATTGATGTTAGTTAAATCGACAGCTAAAAATATTACTTTAGTAAATTTATAAATTTTTTTACTTTTTTGCTATTTAAACTTTTTTTGATACACTTCCAAAATTAAAAAACAATTACTATACTATATATAGGAAAACTATTTGAACTTAATTATCGTCGAGTCACCGGCTAAAGCTAAGACTATAAAGAACTTTTTGGGTAAGGATTATGAGGTTATCGCTTCAAAGGGTCATATCCGTGATCTGCCTAAATCTCGTTTTGGAATCACTGTTGATGAAGAGACTTCACATCTTGTTCCTACTTACTCTGTAGCAAAAGAGAATGCCCCAACTGTTAAAGAGATAAAAGCGTTAGCCAAAAAAGCTGACACTATCTATATCGCGACCGATGAGGATCGTGAGGGTGAAGCTATCGGGTGGCATATCGCTCATGCTATTAAAAAAGATCCTGAGGACCTTCCTCGTATCGTCTTTCACGAGATTACAAAGTCTGCTATCAAACATGCACTCGAGTCTGCTCGTAAAATAGATATGGATATGGTAAATGCTCAACAGGCGCGTCGTATGCTTGACCGTGTTGTTGGTTATAAGCTCTCTCCTCTTTTGGCTTCTAAAATCCAAAAAGGTCTCTCAGGTGGTCGTGTTCAATCTTCAACTCTTAAACTTGTAGTTGAGCGTGAACGTGAGATAAAAGCTTTTATTCCTGTTGAGTACTGGAGTATTGATACTGCTTTTAAAAAAGATATTGACGCGAATCTTATCACTCACAAGGGTGATAAGCTTACTAAAATGTCTATAGAGAACAAAGAACAGGCCGAAGCTATCACTGCAAGTGCTAAGGCTGACAGCTACACAATCTCTAAAATAGAGACAAAACAGAGAAAGAGTTCAACTCCTCCACCATTTATGACTTCTACACTTCAACAGACTGCTTCATCTAAGTTAGGTTTCACT
Organism: Campylobacterota bacterium; assembly: GCA_039715155.1. GTDB lineage: Bacteria > Campylobacterota > Campylobacteria > Campylobacterales > Sulfurimonadaceae > Sulfurimonas. The sequence goes on from JBDLHW010000286.1 coordinate 1,326, forward strand.
CCGAAGCGTACAATGATGGTAGCTCAAGCACTTTATGAGGGTGTAAAAACTCCTGATGGAACTTCGGGTGTTATAACATATATGAGAACAGATTCACTCAACTTAGCGGCAGAAGCAGTTGGTGCAGTTCGTGGAATAATTGAGAATAGATTTGGTAAAAAGTATCTGCCAAAAGAACCAAAAACTTATAACAAAAAAAGTAAAGGTGCTCAAGAGGCTCACGAGGCCATCCGCCCTACTATGCTTCACTTCACACCAGAAGTTGCACAGAGCTTTCTGAAGGCTGATGAGATTAAACTCTACCGTCTAATATATGAGCGTTTCATGGCTTGTCAGATGGAAGATGCAAGATTTGAGCAGCAGAGTATCATTTTTAAAGGTGATGAGAATGAATATCGTGCAAGTGGTAGA
>JBDLHW010000287.1:0-1724 GCA_039715155.1 Campylobacterota bacterium
CTCTTCATTCGCCAAGCCATGAGCAGACTTCAAAGTATTTTGAACGTGAGATTCAACACTATCCTCACCGGCATTACCAAGAGCTGCGTTTATACCACCCTGAGCCATACATGTCTGACTTCTCGTCGGATACTCTTTTGTTATCACTAAGACTTTAGCAGCACTCTTTTTAGCATTTAAAGCAGCTACAAGACCTGCCCCACCTGCTCCAATAATCAATACATCACTTTTATGATTGAGCATTTTGCACTTTTTCATCCTGTACTTTTTTAATTTTTATCGTAAATATAGCACCATTATCACTATTTTTAGCATAAATATCACCGTTATGATAATCTTTAATAATTACTTTAGACATATAGAGGCCTAAGCCTGTTCCATTCTTTTCCAGTTTTGTAGAGAAGTATGGATCAAATACCCTATGCAAGTTCGCCTCTTCAATTCCGCCGGCATTGTCAGATATTTCTATATAAAGTACATCATTTTTTACATGAGTACTAATATTTATTACTGGGTCCTTAATATCTTTATCAAGAAACTGATCCTTTGCATTATTTATAATATTTAAAATTACCTGCATAAACTCATTTTCATGCATCATAAACTCATAGTTTGACTCTAAATCAAAGTCCACTTTTATATTGTATGAATCTAAGCTCTCAAAAACTAAATTGTAAGTTTTTAAAAACACCTCACTGATTTCTGCCATATGAAATTTTTTATCTGGCTTATAAAAATTACTAAAATTGTTTATGGTTTGACTCAACTCCTGAAGATAGAGAGTTGTTTTATCCATCTTTGTATTTAAATAATTTAAAAAATCTTCTCTCTCTTTATCATCTTTTAAATCATACTGCTCTAACTCCAAAGATGTTTTTATAGAGATATTATTTGCTGCTATGGAGGCTAATGGTTGTCTCCATTGGTGGGCTATCATACTCAACATCTCCCCCATCATTGCCAAGCGGGACTGCTGTAACATATAGGCATCTTTCTCTTGAAGTTCCAGCTTTATCAGTGTAGCTTCTGTAATATCCTGTACAGTTCCATGGGAGACGATAGGGGTTCCATCCTCTTCAAAAGAGCTTTCACACTTCTCTAAAACATGCTTTATTGAACCATCACTCATCAAGAGTCTATGCTCTAAAGAGTAGCCCTCTCCATTTTTTAGAGATTGGCCATACACCTCCTCTAGCATTTGTCTATCTTCGGGATGCACTCTCTCAATAAACTTTTCATAAAGGTTTGCATCATCATCTATAGCAACTTCAAACATCAAATAGGTCTCTTTTGACCATCTTAATTTGTTATTTTTTAGATCATATACCCATGAGCCGATTTTCGCTATTGATTGTGCTTTTTCTAAATCACCTACAACCTCTATAAGCTTAGCCTCAAGTTCTATATTTTTTCTTTTTAGAATGTAGTGCAGAAGTAAAAAAAGAGATGTAAATATGAAAAAAAGTAGTAATATAAACTCTAGTAGATGATTAGAGTCAATATCTTGAATATGATCAATAAAGCCACTTGCAAAAAGAGATGCAGATAAAAATAGAGATATAAAAATAGATTTTATCAAAGTACCATCCCACTTAAAAAGTAATACCGTGCAACTCTCATGCTGCCAGCGATAACAACAAACCAGATAAAATTCAAACGTAGTACACCCGCTACCAACGTTAAGGGATCACCAATAACGGGAAGCCAAGAAAACAGAAGTATAA
>JBDLHW010000288.1:0-1709 GCA_039715155.1 Campylobacterota bacterium
TCACATATTGCCATCTTGGCTTCTGGAAAAGTTGTCCCTTGCTGTTTGGATTGTGATGGGGTCATAGAGTTGGGGGATTTACATGAAGAACATTTGAAAACCATACTTTCAAATGAGCGTACCGTTAATATGTTAGCAGGATTTAAAGAGGGAAAAGCTGTAGAAGAACTTTGTCAGAAGTGTAGTTATAAAGATAGATTCAATACTTAACGCAACTAGTTGCGTGAGCCCACTGCTAAAGTGAACCCAGTGTTTAACGTAGCTTGATGGGCTTTGCCCATAAGCGTTCAATGATAAAAAGCTTTGCCAGAAGTGTAGTTATAAAGAGAGGTTTAATTAGTCAGCTTGTCGACTTTATCGTAAATTACTGTTTTACCGGGTTGGATCTTTGTAAACTTGGTTCCTTCTAGTGAGATGCTTCCCATCAAACCTTTTGCATTGAATACAAAAGCATAGATAGGTTTTTCAAAAGAGATAGAGCCTATATCTTTTCCTGCTCCCCAGTCTACTACTGTGATCGCACCGTCAACACCTGCTTCCCAACCATTACTTCTTCTAAAATTCTCTAATGATCTTTGTGAAGCAAAGGCAATGAGATAGGAAGCCTTTTGTGCTCCCAATTGAAATCCGAGTGACCCTGAAGCTATGTTGTAGTATGCTGTTGATTTTCCATTGACACGAAGTACACCTTCTCCATACTCACCACCTATAAAAAACCCGCCTTTCATGACAGAAGGAAAGACAAGATACCCCTGTACTTCAGCAAGAAAGTTGGCAGCACCATGCTTTTTTTTGAATATTTCTATTACTTTGTCAGCTTTTGCATCTATCTGTGCAGCGGTCTCTGCTGAAGCAAAAGTACTTAAAAGTACGATCAAAAGTGTGATCAGTGTTAGTTTATTGAGTCTTTTTGTCACTTGTTATCCTTTGTTTCACTTATATTTTTTGTGATTATATCAAATAAATGTAAAGCATTTGTGTATAATTGGATATTAGAACCAAATTAGGAATATTTATGGAAAGAGTAACAATTAAAGCATATGCAGTAAAACACAAGCTTAGTATTTTTAATGTAATGAAGATGGTCAAGTCGGGTAAAGTGAAGAGTGAGGTATTTAATGAAAAGGGTAGAGATGTTACCTATATTCTGTTTGATGAAAATAGTGAAAAAGAGATAAAAGAGCAAATGGCCCCTATAGAACAAAAAGATGACATGGTGCTTCATGAAGAGATAAAGTTCTTACGTAAAGAGATAAAGCTTTTGCGTGAAGATATTGAGGTGTTAAAAAAGAAGATATAATAAAGAAGAGCAGAGTTCACTTTAAGGAGATAAAATGAAAGTTGCATATATCACAGATGAAATCTATCTTAAACATGATACCGGTGCTATGCATCCCGAATCAGCTAAACGCCTAACGGCTATCAATAGAGCTGTTGAATCACTACGTTCAAAGTTGATTTCTGTATCCCCTATTAAAGTATCTGAAGATATACTGGAGATGGTACACCCCTATGAACATATAGAAAATATTAAGTATGCAAGCCAAATGGGACAGTCGATAGATTCAGATACGATCTGTTCACATGACTCTTTTGATGCAGCATGTATGGCAGTAGGAGCAGGCATTGTAGCCATAGATGGAATAAAAAAAGGGGCATTTGAAAGGACTTTTTGTGCTGTACGTCCTCCGGGACATCATGCAACACCA
>JBDLHW010000289.1:0-1707 GCA_039715155.1 Campylobacterota bacterium
TTGACCTCTCTCCAGCAGGTATAATAGAGTCTCTAGATCTATTAAAACCAATATATAGAAAGACAGCTGCTTATGGTCACTTTGGTCGTGAAGAAGATGGCTTTAGTTGGGAAAAAACTGATAGAGCTGATGAGATTAAGAGCTATTTAGCTCTATAATTTTTACTGACACTTTAATGGTGAGTTTCTTCACCATAAAGTGCTATTTTATTTCATAAAAAAACCCTTCCGAAATCACCCAAATCTTTAACTTTTCCAAAATTTTTATTTGAATAAAACGATTTTTAGCTAATCTTAAAAATCTTCATTGTATAGTTACTCTAACAAAAATTAGGAGAAGATAATGTCAGTATATATTAATGATACATGTATTAATTGTGGCGCTTGTATAGATGAGTGTCCAGTAGAAGCAATCGTAGATGAGGATGATAATCCAGAGGGAGAAGATATTTATTACGTTTATGGTGATAAATGTGTAGAGTGTGTAGGTCATCACGATGAGCCAGCATGTGCTACTGCATGTCCAACTGAGGGTTGTATCACTTGGGACGCTATTGGAGAATCTCCAGAGCACCGTACAGATATCACTGATGATCAACGTTCAAACAAAGAAGCTATTGTAGAATAGTTTTTTACCAAAGCACCACTCGGTGCTTTGTTTTTTTATGAGTAAAATACCTTTTGTTTTACTAGAATTTTCATAAATTTTATTTTTTAACCTATAAAGTATGTTTTTTTAGATATAATCCCAAACCAATTTTATATTTTCAGAGGAGATTTGATGGAAAGAACACTATCAATAATCAAACCAGATGCAGTAGCTAAAGGTGTTATAGGCAAAATTTTAGACAGATTCGAGAGCAATGGTCTTAAAGTTGCAGCTACAAGAAAGATTCAACTTTCACGTATGGATGCTGAAGCATTTTATGCTATTCACGCTGAGAGACCTTTCTTTAACGACTTAGTTGATTTCATGATCAGTGGTCCAGTTGTAGTTTCAGTTTTAGAGGGTGAAAATGCAATGCAAAAGAACCGTGATTTAATGGGTGCTACTAACCCTAAAGAAGCTGAAGCTGGTACTATCCGTGCAGACTTCGCTGAAAATATTGATGCAAATGCAGTTCACGGAAGTGATTCTGTTGAAAATGCAGCAATCGAAATCGCATTTTTCTTTTCAGAAAGAGAAATTTCTTAAGCAGCTTTTTTGAAAGTAACGCTTAGAAAAGTAACTAAAACACCATTAGATTTTGAAGTAAAATCTGATGAAATAACTTTTAAAGGTTATTTAGAGTATCATTCAGGCAAATTAATTTTGCTTCATGCTAATTTAAACGGTTCGCTTGAAAAAGCATGTGATACATGTGCAGAAGAATTTAAAATGCCTGTGAATGAAGAAATTGAGTTCTTCATATCTGATGGTATTTATGAAGATGAAAATGATGTCGAATTAGATGTTGTTGAATCTTTCGACGGGATAGCGGATATTGATGAGCTTTTAAACTCTGAGATTGAACTTATCAAGAGCGACTATCATAGTTGCGATGAGTGTAAACACTCAAACTAAAATTTAAAATAGAAAGGAACTTAATACTATGGCAGTACCTAAGAGAAGAGTCTCTCATTCACGTTCAGCGAAGAGAAGAACTCACTACAAAATAGCTTTAGCTCGTCCAGTTAAAGACAAAGACGGAACTTATAGATTACCACA
>JBDLHW010000029.1:0-14295 GCA_039715155.1 Campylobacterota bacterium
TAAAAGCATCAGGCTTCAGTTCTGCCATTGCCAGAATATGTTTTTTCAGAAGTGAAAGTTGTGAGTTAAAAGGAAATCCGTTTAAAGTTGCATAGACTTTTTTGCCTTTTGAGTGAGCATAATCTATCCCCTCTTTAAACTCCTCCATACTAAACTCTTTTCCTGCACGAATACGCAAAGAGAAGTGAGAAACACCACCGTAAACAGCATCAGCACCAAAATCCAGTGCTATTTTTAATTTTTCTAAAGTTCCCGCGGGGGAGAGTAACTCAACTTTCTGCATTACTGTCCAAACTGAGCCAATAGAGCTTCAATATCATCGGTAGAGGCTATATCATTATTTTCATCACCCACAATGTGTTTTGCAGATGAAACTCTACTTTCATCATCTATTTTACCCTCAAAGAGAGTGTTCATATATTTGGAGAGTGCACGCATAACGTTGATTACACGCTCTATCTTTTGACGATGAATATCCTGATACTGCATAATATCCATAACATTCATTATAGAGTCACCACTGTTTTGAAGCGTCTCGAGACCTTCGTTCGCATCATTCAGCGCCTGTTGGTTTTTTTCTAGCTGAACTTTAAAAGCTTCTACATCTGGAAACTTCTCACTTAGAGTTGTAAAAAGTTCAACATTTGAGTTTAAAACTTCTATAACACTGCTTGCGTTCTCCTCTTTTTCCATCAAATCATTACTGATTCCCTCAATAATGTCAAAGATCTCACTCGCTTTCTCTTCACTCTCTTTTGTTACATCATCAAGCTGGTGAACCATCTTATTTTCGTCTGTTGCCGGAAGTGGCCAGTGGTGTGCCGTATCATCGTTATAACCAGCTGGGACACCGTCATCCTCTTCAGGGCTTTCAACCGGTGCTTCTTCTGCTGTTTGGGCACTCTCTTCAACAAGCTCATCCTCAAGATCACCAATATCACCATTCATTAAAGCATCCAGTTCTTCTTGTGTCATAAAAGATTCTCCATTTCTAAAATTCGTTAAATTCATTAATTGTCACTATAATAGCATAATATATATAGTAGTACTCTAAAAGCGAGAAAAAATGATAGTCGACATACACAACCATACACCCCTCTGTAACCATGCTGTTGGCGAGATAGATGATTACATTGAAGCGGCTATAAAGTCGGGTACGAAGTACTTTGGTTTTTCAGACCACGCGGCTATGGATTTTGACCCAAAATATCGTATGGCTTTTTCAGATATGAGCTCTTATGAAAAAGATGTTTTAAATGCTAAAGAGAAGTACAAAGACAAAATAGAGATACTTTTAGGTTATGAAGTTGATTATCTTAAAGGTTATATGGATGAGAGAGTTTTAAATGCAGATGTTGATTATCTCATCGGTTCTGTTCACTTCATAGAGGGTTGGGGCTTTGATAACCCAGAGTTTATTGGAAGATACAAAGAGCAAGATATAGATGAAATTTGGCAAAAATATTTCGATACAATCGAAGAGATGGCTAAGAGTAAATTATTTGATATTGTAGGGCACTTGGATCTTATAAAAGTTTTCAAATTTATGCCAAATAAAAATATAAATGAGATGGCAAAAGGTGCATTAGAGGCTATAAAAAAGGCTGATATGGTTTTGGAGCTCAATGTCGCTGGATATAGAAAGCCTATAGGAGAGGCATACCCCTCAGCAAGCCTTTTAAAACAGGCTTATGAACTTGAAATTCCTATTACATTTGCCTCAGATGCTCACAAGCCCGAACAGGTCTCTATGTTTAATGATGAAGTGATACAATTGGCTAAAGAGGCTGGATACACAGAGTGTGCTCTATTTAAAAATAGAAAAAGAGAGTCTATACAATTTTAACTCTGGGTTTATTCTTCTCATAAGAATTAATAAAGCACTGAAAACAGAGAGTTAGATTTGCTCTAAAGTTCCATTTAATCATTACATATGTATAATGTTTCCAATTAATTAAAAATAAAAAGGATTTACTAATGGGTAAATATTTAGAATTAACTGGTGCAGATTTCGAAGCAACACTTTCAGAGGGTGTATCTCTTGTAGACTTTTGGGCTCCATGGTGTGGACCTTGTCGTATGATCGCTCCAATTATTGAAGAGTTAGCTGAAGATTACGATGGTAAAGCTAAAATCTGTAAAGTAAACACAGATGAAGAGCAAGATATCGCTGTTAAATTTGGTATTCGTTCTATTCCAACTATCATGTTCTTCAAAGATGGTGAGATGGTAGACCAAGTTGTTGGAGCACAGTCAAAACAAGCTCTAGCTGATAAAATTGACGCTCTTTTAGCGTAACTCATATGTCACATACTATAATGAGCAAAGCCCATTATAGTAGCAGGGGTACAAACCCCTACAACCCTCTAAAGCTACAAAAAGGTAAACTTTTTGAGAATAGGCTAAAATAATGGCGAGAAGAGGAGGTACAAGCCTCTTTTCCCTCTCCACCCTTTTAGCTTCTTTTTTTGGTGCAGCTATGATAGCTGCCGCTTTTGCTTACTTCAACTACAAATTTTCAGAGTATAAATTTATCAATTTCAAAGAGTGGACTTTTTATGAAAAAAGTGATGTATTTACTCCAACAGAAGATAAATATATAGTAGTATTTTACTCATCACGAGAAAAAGATACAATGAATCTTTTGGCAAACACAGATTTAAATATCCCAATATTAGCAATAGACTACTATAACAGAGTAAGAGAAAATAGTGCTTCTACAACTTTTTTAAGAAGCGGTACAAAGAATTCTCTATCCTTTATTCAGAGATTTAATATTTATGAATCTCCATCTATCTTTTTTATAAAAAAACACAAAGAGTCTCTTTATAAACAAGATAGTATGATACGTAAACTAGATAATTTAGATGAATTATCTTCACAGATTAATAATTTATAGGAAGAAAGATGTCAGATATTTTAGATTGTGCAATTGTTGGTGGTGGACCTGCCGGACTTACTGCCGGACTCTATACTACGCGTGGTGGTCTAGAAAATGTAACTATGTTTGAAAAGGGTATGCCCGGCGGACAGATAATGAACTCTTCTGAGATAGAGAACTATCCGGGTGTTACTGGTGAGATAACAGGTATGGACCTTATGACACCATGGCCTGCCCAGTGTCAAAAATTTGGTCTTAAACATGAGATGGTAAATATCACTCGCATCACTAAGAGTGGAGACCTTTTTACAATCCATCAAGAAAACGGCAGTACAACTGATGCACACAGCGTTATTATAGGTACTGGATCTTCTCCTCGTCGTGCAGGTTTTGCCGGTGAAGATGAGTTTTTTGGAAGAGGTGTAAGTACATGTGCGACATGTGACGGTTTTTTCTATAAAGGAAAAGAAGTCGTAGTTATAGGTGGTGGTGATACTGCTATGGAAGAGGCTCTCTACCTAGCAAAAATCTGCTCGAAAGTTTATCTTGTTCACAGACGTGACACTTTTCGTTCAGCTCCAAATACAATAGAGAGAGTTGAAAAAACTGAAAATATTGAACTTGTTTTAAACTCAGTTCCTGATGAAGTTTATGGTGATGCAATGGGTGTGAGTGGTCTTAAAGTTAAAAATAAGAGTGGTGAAGTTCGTGATATCGTAGTGCCTGGTGTATTCACATTTGTCGGAAATGATGTTAATAATGAAACACTCATTCAAGAAGATGGCAGTTTTTTATGTGATATGAATGAACAGGGTCAAGTAATAGTAAACATCAGTATGGCAACTTCAGTCCCCGGACTCTATGCAACCGGTGATATGAGAATCGCTGCTCCAAAACAGGTTGTAAGTGCAGCCGGTGATGGTGCAGTTGCAGCACTTCAAGTTATATCTTACGTAGATGAGCTGTTAAATTAGATAATCCCTCTCTTTAGTTCCCAGCTTCTACTTGGGAATTCATACACTCACAAGTAAAGATTTGGTATTATTCTCTCAATAAAAAGATACTAGTATCTTGGGCTTTCCGCCGAGGAAAACCTAGTGTTAACGTAGCTCAAGGAATTACTTCTTTGAGCGTTCTTCATAAATGGGAAAAGGTTCCCTTAAATTTATGAAATAAATTAAAGGAAAATTAATATGATAAAAGTTGGTGTATTCGGTGCAAGTGGTAGAGTTGGTAAATTACTTTTAGAAGATCTCAAAGATACTCCTAACATGAGTGTAAGCAGTGTTTATGTTCGTAATGAACTTGACTTCTCAATAGACCCATCTATTTTGGTTACTGCTGATATGAAATCATTTTTAAATGCAAGTGATGTGATTATAGACTTTTCACTTCCTGATGCTTGTGAGACTCTTCTAGAAGCAGCTATGACAACTCCTAAACCTTTAGTAATCGGTACAACCGGTCTTAGTGTTCATCAATTAAACCTTTTGAAAAATGCAAGTGAGATTATGCCTGTACTTTACGCTACAAATATGTCTTTAGGTGTTGCCCTTTTAAATAAGCTTGTATATCAGGCCTCAGCTGCTCTAGAGGGATTTGATATCGAAATCGTAGAGATGCACCATAAACATAAAAAAGATGCTCCTAGCGGTACTGCTCTTACTCTGAGTGAGTCTGCTGCAGCAGGTCGTGACCTAGATATCGATAAAGTTCGTGTTAGTGGCAGAGATGGTAATATTGGTGCACGTACAAAAGATGAGATTGCGGTTATGGCTCTTCGAGGTGGTGATATAGTTGGTCGTCATACTGTTGGCTTTTATAATGATGGTGAGTTTATTGAGCTAAACCACACTGCAACATCAAGAAATACATTTTCTAAAGGTGCAATAAGAGCTGGTGGCTGGTTAGCATCTAAAGAGGCTGGCCTTTACTCTATAAGTGACTGCTTAGAGCTTAACTAAAAGCGATACGCAACTCCAAGTTTTAGATAACTATTATAAGCCGTACTCTCCGGCTCATAGTATCCATCAGCTCCAATATATTTCACATCTGACTCTATAATAATCTGTTTTTGTAAAGTCGCTTCAAGAAACAACTCTATATTGTCCTTATATTTATAGCTAAGTGGAACCGACACTTCAAAAATATCTGCTCCTCCAAGAGTAAATTCAATTCTAGGGTTTAACAGTGTCATTTTTGTGTCAAAACCATGCTGATACTCTAATGATATACCAAGATTAAACTTCTCTTTAATAGTAGCACTTACCCCTACTATGGGTCTAATAGAGAACCATGAATAGACTTCAATCTGTGAAGCCGACAGAGCTCTCTCCCACTCACGATATCCAAGTGCAAGTCCATAATAGAGTTTAAAATTATTCTTCAAAATCTCACTATGTTGATATGAAACATCTAAATCAATGATAGTGTTTTGAGTAGTACTGACGACACTTCCATATGGTTGCCCACTTCCAATATATGAGCCTATATACCTAGTTTTACCGCCTAAACTCATAAGGTTGAATTTTATATCAGAAGATGACGAGGAATCCTCGCTGATGGTATATCCAAGACTGATCTCTATCCCGGCTAAATCTAGGTAAGACGACTCTTCACTATCCAAAAGCTCTCCACTTAAATCGTACTCTCTATAATCCATACTCATACCAACAAAAGAGACTGAAGATGTAAAAGCACCTTCTTTTGCGAAAGTATTAGTTGCTGTAAATATAAAAAATATACATAAATATAAAAAAAGTTTTATCTGCCTCATCTCTAATCACCTACGGCTTAGTTTTGATATAATCATATCATGAATAATTTAAAACTTTTTGACCTTCTGCCAAATGGTGTAATGATATTTAAAAATAAAAAGATAGAATATATTAATCAACATCTTTTAAATGTATTGAATATCAACTTTTTAGACAAAAATAGTGCTACCCAGATTCTTTTAAATACTCTAAAAGTAGAAAATAAAGAGGTCCTGTTCACTTTTTTTACTACTCGCGACTACTTTGTGCATAACTCTAAAATAGTACAAATTGCACATACTAAACATGGTGATTATGATATTTTTTCATTTATGATGATATACCCATCCTTGATCTCTGCAGAGTTTAATAAAAAAGATATAAAAGATACCCCAAAGATAAATATCGATAAAAAAGTAGCAAAGTTTTTTAATATAAACGACATAAAGAGAATAACTGTATTAACCTTTTACAAAGGACTTCCTTTAAAAAACTTTGGTGATATTATTGAAATCAACGATGAATTCATAAAAATATCTGTAGATTCAAAGCATCGTATATCACTTTTAGAAAAAGACGATATTTTACTAATCAGCAATACAAAAAAAGGGACCTCTATTCTACACGGGCATGTAGTCAAAAATAGAGATAATATTTTTACAATTAGTAAATTTGTTTTAGCTGAAGATGATATGCACCTTAGAGAAGGCATTCGAATTAAAACTTTTGATGATATGCAGGTTCGTATAGATAGACAAGAGTTCCGTGTTTATGACATATCTGAAAAAGGTATCAGTATTTTTATAGATGATGCTGTTGAAGAGGCTTTACTAAAGAAAAAAGCCTCTATGAACATTCTTTTAGATGATGAAGTGTTACCTATAGATGCAAAGTACTTAAAAACGATTTATGATAAAGATGGCAAAGTATTAAAGATAGTATTTACTATATTTCCTACAAACGAAAGTGATTCAAAAATTCATGACTATATAAATAAAAAACAGAATGAGATAATAAGAGAGATTCATAGGTATCTTGTTTAATAGTTAAATCTCTTTAGCACCCTCTGCTAATTTTGCCCAAGCACTTGTACTGTCGGCATCAATTGACTCTTGATAGGCTTTCATAGCTTCTTCATCTCTCCATAGCTTACTATATACAGTTCCAAGTAAGTATTTCTGTCTTGCTCTGTCAGATCTGTTTAGCTCTACTATGTCCAAAGACTTTATAACGTCTAATGCACTATTATAGTCTTGTTTATTTGTGTAAGATTGATAAAGTGTAAACTCAACAAATGGGCTTTGAGGGTTTGACGAAGATGAAGTTTGTATTTTCATAACCTCACGTCCATATTTTATAACAATATTATCGTCTTTTTTATCACTACCAATTGTCATTACAGAGGCGTATCTATCAAGGTCTTTATAGTCTAATCCATACACTTTTTGAACATCCACTATGGCAGATATCATCTCTTCACTTCTCTCTAATCTCTGATAAGTGTCAAAGAGATATCTATATACATCTCTGTATTCTGAACTCTTCACATCGTCAATAAGTGATATCAAATCTTTTGAAGCATCTATTACATCACTGTAGTTACCTGTGGCGAAATCAATCTTTATGTATCTGTATAACCACTTTTTTCTCTCTTGTAAATCTTTAGATTTTAAATTTTTACCTGCTATTCTACGTGAGAGTTGATAGTCGCCACCCATCATAGAACACTCATATATTCCATCATCCCATTTATCCGAAAGTGTAATGTTGTAATCATTTGAAATATTCAATACCTCTTGGCACTCTCTGTTTTGTAAAGCATTTTTCATTACACCAACTGCTGAATCAGTTACTATAGAGTTTATATCTTCATATATCTCTTCATCAAGAGTTAAAAGCTGATTTTTAGAGTAAAGTACATCACTATACATCTCATTTTCTAAAAGCAGTTTCGCTTTCTCATAAATTGCTCTCTCACCGATACTGTCATCTTGATACTCTTCAATCAACTTATCATACTCAGCAATCTTGGTCGTAGTATTTAAATCTGATGTATCAAAAAAGAGTCCATCTTTTGCAGTTTGAACTTCATCAGAAAATGTACCATCTTCATATGTTTCAAGATAATCATTTATTGCTATAAGTGCTTCTTCTTTCTGCGGAGTTTTTGCCAGCCACAGGGCTCTATCTTTTAAAAATATCTCATACTCATCATCCTGTTTGTCCATCCTATCCAATATAGCTTTAGCAATGGCACTGGCGGTTTCATACTTCATGCCATCTACAAACATATTCATCATGTCTACTGATTTTTGCATATCAGTTATAAAATGGCTCGGCTTTGCTTTTACAATCTGCATTATATACTTTGAAGACTCATCAAGAGAGTAGTTTATTCTAGCAAATGCCAAATGATATGCAGCAGTTACTGCAACATCTATATCTTGCGTTTCGTTTAGCGCTTTTTTGTACAGTTTCAGAGCTTTACTTGCAGCACCTGTACTCTCTTCCATCTCGCCTAAATAGATATAACCCCACTCCGCATATACTGAATGCTCATGTTCACTAAAGAGTCTGTCAAAAAAGTAATTAGCATCTGTATTTAATCCTATCTTTGAGTAAGCATTGGCAGTTAATGAAAGAACTTCTGGAATATTTTCATCAGATGAATACTCTCTTAGGTATGTTTTAGCCGTTGAGATAACACTATCATAATCTTTTAATTTAGCATACACCTTTATTTTATAGTAAATCAGTTCAGCCTTAAAGAGAGTATTTGGGTATGATTTAAATATATCATCAATCAACTCAATACAGTACTCGTACTTCTCTTCTTTAAAAAACCTTTTAATCTTAAGATAGTCAGCAACATCATCTACCTTCTTGATATATACCGGATTACCTTTTATATCCAATCCCCCCACATATGGAAACTTGTCTTTCTCTGAATAGTATGGAAAGTTGATTGATATTTCCGGTCTTGGTTTATTATTTATGAGAGGTAGTTTATCGCTATAGCCTATCACCATCCAATGTTTTGATATTGAAACTTCTGGCTGATAAATAGTTTCATCTTTAGTTAAATCAAACAGAACTGGCATCAATTTTATTTTATGAAATGGAGTAATAACTAGAAAAAAAGTTTCTTTCTTTATAAAAGTGTTTACCTTAAAAAAATCATTTTGCAGTTTTTGAACACTTTTTGCAGGCTTTTTTGAAAAAGCACAAACTATTTTTGCAGTTATTTCAAAGTCATTTTTTATCTCTTGACAGACAAATTTTGATTTATCATTTATGTGAAGTGTTGAGAATTTTTGATGATTCTCTTGTGCACCGTTTATAGATATTTCAAGTGCATCGAGTGAAGATATGAAGAGAAGAAGTAAGAGTATCCATTTAAACAAATCCTCTTCTCCTTTCCAATGTATAGCTTTATAAAGCATGGTTTGCTATGCGTGAGCTTCCTGCTGAAGGAAACTAAGCGTTAGCGTAAGATAAGGGACTAGTTCCTTATCTGTACAAATAACTAGTATCCACTATTGTAAACAAATGCAGTAACAAACTCAAGTATTGGGTTTAGTGCTACAAAAGCAAATATAGTTCCCACTGCTGCAAAACCGATAATAAACTTCAGTGACAGTGTGGCATTTGTAACATATACATGACCATCATTACCCATTACCGGCTCTTTCATGAACATATACACAATCAGTTTTAGGTAGTAGTAACCAGCTATTGCTGAGTTAAGTGCCATAATAAGTGCAAGAACAGTATATCCACCTGTTACAGCAGAACTAATCATATAGAGTTTACCCCAAAATAGTGCAAATGGTGGTAGACCTGCTAGACTTAACATAAATAGACCCATGATTGTAGCAGCGATAGGTGCTGTCTGAATCATACCGGCAAACTTATCATATGAGTGGTCGCTTCTCTGGTGGTCTGGTAGGTGTCTTTGACGAGACATCCAAAGCATAGAGAATGAACCAAGGTTAGTAAAACTAAACAGAATCCAGTACAAGAAAAGTGCTGAGTTTGACTGAGTAGTACCAATCAAGATAGCAGCCATTACAAAACCTGCGTGAGATATAGAGCTGTATGCAAGCATACGTTTCACATCTGTTTGAACAAGTGCCCAGATATTTGCTGCTGTCATTGTAATCACGACAAATATATAAAGTACTACTTCTAACCAGATTACACCACTGTGAATTAGAAATTCAAAGAGTCTCATAGCAACGATAAATGCTGCTATTTTAGGAACGATTGACATATAACCTGCCATCGCTGCTGAAGACCCTTCATAAACATCCGGTGCCCATGTATGAAATGGAACGATTGATAGTTTGAAACCAAATGATGCTAACATAAATACAACACCAACAAGTACATAACCGATATCAGCATAGTTATTAGCAGCTAAAACTGTAGCTATTTGGTTGATCTCTATTGAGCCTGTAAGTGCATAAAACACCATTGCACCAAAAGAGTAGAAACCTGCAGCAAGTGCACCCATTGTAAAGTACTTTACAGCCGCTTCAAATGATTTGTCACGGTTGTGCATTGCAATCAGAGTATAAAGTGCTAATGAAGCAGTCTCAAGTCCTACAAAGATAAGGATTAAATTATCTGTTGCAACCATAAACTGGAATCCACTAATCATAAATAGAAATAGTGCAAAGAACTCTGGATAAGTAAACTCATGGAAACGTTTGTGAGTAAGTGCTAAAGGGATAAATAGCAGTGAAGCACCAACAATTATAAATTGTGAAAGAATCGCTAAACCATCTATGAGCATTACATCAAATACACCCATTACAGTGCCATCAGTAGAGAATAGTGCCGCAGAATCAACTAATGCACCAAAATCCATTAATAAGAAAAGCATACTTAAGACTACGTACATAGTCTTATCAAGTCCACCTTTTATTATATCAATAACTAAAATTAATAACGCACCAACTATTGGAATAAGCATTGGTGCTAGAGTCATTAAGTTTAATGACTCTAAAGAAACATTTACTGGCGCTAACATTAGTGTGCCTCCTCTTGTGAAGCTTTAGAAATCACTATCTTGCCCGCAAGATTTGGAATTCTAGATTTTGCTTCTTCTGTTTGAGCTTTATCATGCATTAGTTGCACTATAGACTCTACACTGTTATTGATTGGTTCTAATACAGGTTTTGGATAGATACCTAACCAAATTGTAATAATTGTCAATGGAATAAGAGCTACTAACTCTCTTTTATTTACATCAGGAAGATTTCTATTCTCTTCAATCGTTACTTCACCAAAGAACATTTTTTTGTATGCTGCTAACATATAGATAGCACCAACAATAATTGCGATTCCAGCTAAAAGAGTCAAGATATGTGACTGCTGATAGAAACCAAGTAGACTTAAAAATTCACCTACGAAGTTAATAGTCAATGGCATACCAACTGAAGCCATTAACATAATTCCAAAGATAGTCGCGTATCTAGGCATAACTGACGCTAAACCACCAAACTGATCCATCATCTTAGTGTGACGTCTATCATAGATAACACCAACAAGCAAGAAGAGTGCACCCGATACAACACCGTGAGCAATCATTAAGAAGATTGAACCTGTAATACCTTCAACATTAAGAGCGAAAGTACCAAGAATAATAACACCCATGTGTGATACTGAAGAGTATGCAACAACTTGTTTAACATCCTCTTGAGCATAAGCAACCATCGCAGTGTAGATAATCATGATAATAGCAATTATTGCTATTGGGAACATGAAGAATACTGAGGCATCCGGGAATAGTGGCAGTGAAAAACGGATAAATGCATATGTACCCATTTTAAGCAGGATTGCCGCTAGTATTACAGAACCGATAGTTGGTGCTTGACCATGCGCATATGGTAACCATGTATGAAATGGAAACATCGGTACTTTAATAGCAAAACCAAAAAAGAATGCTACAAATAACCATAACTGGAATGTCTCAGGCAGGATAAGTCTATACCAATCAAGAATCGCAAAACTCCATACACCAGTTGCCTGGAAGTAGAAATAAGCCATGAAAAGAATACCTACTAACATTACAAGTGAACCTGCAAATGTGTATAGGAAGAACTTAACTGAAGCGTAAACACGTAGAGGACCACCCCATGCACCGATGATATATAACATCGGTACAAGTGAAAGTTCCCAGAATACGTAGAAGATAATCGCATCTAAAGCAGCGAATACACCAACCATAGTCATCTGTAACATAAGTAGTGTAATAATCATGTTCTTAACATTTTTAGTATCAGTCAATGAAGCGATACCAATCATAGTAAAGAATGCAGCTAAGATAATGATGAATAGTGAAATACCATCAACACCTAAGATATAGTTAATACCAAAAGCTGGAACCAGTGCTATATGTTCCATGAACTGCATACCTGCTGCATTACCATCAAATGCGAACCAAAGCCATAAAGATAGTGCAAATTCGATTGCAGCTACTGCCACACCGTAAGCACGAATACTATCTTTGTGAATCATAAATCCAAATACTGCTGCTACAGCAGGAAAGAATATTAAAATCGATAAAATATGATCAATCATCTACTAAACTCCTAAACCTGATAAAATTGTCTTAATTTCATCAGAATATCTAACTGCTAGTCCAAAAACTACAGCTAATGACAGCATACCTATTGTACCTGCTACCATCCATTTTAACATCGTAGATAAATTACCACTCTGCATATCTCTAGTTTTCTCACCTGTACTGTAAAATGCTCCAGCAATACCATCAACAGTTGCATCAACAACTTTCATATCTATCTGTTTCCAGAACACTGTAGACAATTCTCTATATGGTTTTACTAAATACTCTTCATAAAAGTATGGAATATAATATTGGTTGATTAATAGTTTATATTTAAAACTATTTTCCATCTCACTTGTTCCATCCGGTACTTTAATATCACTACTCATATATTTTTTGTATGCAAAGTAAATAGCAGCGATTACGAAAAGCTGTGTACCTATAGTCATAGTCCAGTATACTGCAGCTGAATGTACATGGTACTCAGTTGCAGGAAGTACTGCCGTTACCATATCAAAATATGTACCTTTTAAAGCACCAGCGATTACTGCTAGTACAGCAAGAGGCAACATAGCCCATAACATGAACTGATAAGCTTCATGCGGGTGAAAACCTAAAGCTGTGTGTCTATCTTCACCGTGGAAAATAAGTGCGATAATTCTAAATGAATAAAACGCAGTAAGACCGGCAGTTAAAAGTAGAACACCATAGATAATGTAGTGTGCATCAATAAAGGCAACTTCTAAGATCAGATCTTTTGAGAAGAAACCGGCAAGTGGGAAGATTCCTGCAAGAGCAACAGATGCAAGAGTCATAAGAATCATTGTACCCTTCATTGTCTTACCAAGACCACCCATCTTGAATGGATCAAGTTCATCACTCATAGCGTGCATAACATTACCACCACCAAGGAAAAGCAGTGCTTTAAAGAATGCGTGAGCCATCAGGTGGAAAAGCGCAACCCAGTAAGCTCCAAGACCAGCAGCAGCGAACATATAACCTAACTGTGAAAGTGTAGAGTAAGCGATAACTCTCTTAATATCACGATTTACAAGCGCCATAGTCGCTGCAAATATTGCAACAAATGCACCAAGTGATGCTATAAATAGACCTACGTGAGGGATAAGAGCGTATAACTCGTTTGAACGAACAACAAGATAGACACCCGCAGTTACCATTGTCGCTGCGTGAATAAGTGCAGAAACCGGTGTAGGACCCTCCATTGCATCAGCAAGCCACGTATGAAGTGGGAACTGAGCTGATTTACCCATAGCACCTACAAACAGGAATATACCGATCCAAGTTAATGTTTCAGAATCTAAAGCCGGCATAGCTGCAAAAGCTTCAGCATACTGAAGTGTACCAGTGTTCCAATATACCAAGAAGATACCGATTAACATTCCAAGGTCAGCAATACGGTTCATGATGAACGCTTCATTAGCTGCCCAAGTTGCACTCTCTTTTTGATACCAGAAACCGATAAGACCCCATGAACAAAGACCAACACCTTCCCAACCAATGAAAAGACCGGCAAAGTTATCACTCATAACAAGGATTAACATTGAGAATACGAATGCTGATAACCATGCAAAGAAACGGTTAAATCCCTTATCGTGACTCATATATCCAATTGCATAGACATGAACAACAGTTGAAACAAGAGTAACAACCATCATCATAGTAACAGATACCTGATCCACTACAAAGCCAAATGGAATGTATAGATCACCTGTAGCCATCCAAGTCATCATCTCAACGTGAACTGGATCTCCTCCACCTAAAATGTGAACTAAAAGTATAGTACTTGCTACCAAAGAGACAAACAGTAATAGACTTGGAATAATTCCAGCTATCAAAGTTTTTGGTTTTGCACCAAATAGTGCTGCGAACATTGAACCAACTAGTGGTGCGAATAGTGCAATATATAAATATTTTTCCATTCTTTATCCTTTCATCGTTGCTAATGTATCTAGGTCAACATTGCCGTGACGTTTATGCCAAACAATTAAGAGCCCAAGACCAACAGCCACTTCTGAAGCAGCGATTGCAATTACAAAAAATGCAAACATCTGACCAGTTAAGTC
>JBDLHW010000290.1:0-1705 GCA_039715155.1 Campylobacterota bacterium
CAAGTTATGACGTCAAAGAGCTGGAACCTTCTTCCCGAGATGAGACAACCTATGTATTGAATGAATATTTCATCCCTGTAGATAATTTTGAAACTTTTATCCCTAAGATGAAAGCGATTTATGAAAAGTATGATGTCAATATTTTAAATGTATCTTTACGACATGCTTTAAAAAATGAAGAATCTTATTTGTCATGGGCGAGAGAAGAAGTTTTTGCCTTTGTGGTTTACTATAAACAAGGTACCGGCAAAGAAGCCAAAGAAGAGGTCAAAAAGTGGACACAGGAGATGAGTGCTGCCATTTTGAGTGAAGGGGGTACTTGGTACCTTCCTTATCAGCCTCATGCGAGTATGGAACAGTTTAAAAAGGCTTATCCTGATCACCAGGCATATTTTGCTGTCAAAAAAGAGCTTGATCCCAACAATAGGTTTACCAATAAACTATTAGATAAATACAATCTCAATGTTGCTAAGCCTGTGGAAGAAAAAATTAAAGGATACAGACGTTCAGAAGAACAAACAGTATTGACGGTACCAGAGTGGTATCTTGTGTTCAATCCCAAGGAGTATGCCGACTACCTTGAAGCTGGTAAAAATCCTTCTGACTTTCCTTTGTATGCCTCTATAGACGAGTATTGGAAACTCTATGACCGTTCTGTGATGCTAACAAAGAATTACCCTGAAAATGATGAATATATGACGATGTTACAAGTCATAGGCGTGAGTATGACCATAGAGTACGGGTTTAAAATGTTGTATGAAAATACATTGGGGAAACTCTTCTCTTTGTTTTCTGAAAAGATACACTCAACAAGAGAAGATGTCATTATAGAAGCAAACAGAGCCTACAGTGATTTTGTCTATCATACAGCCTTTTATGAATTTAGTTTTTGGTCATGGGTCAAAAAAGTATGGGCATCTGAGGAAGAAAAAGAGGGGTACAGCAGTCTGAGAAAGTGGGAACGTACACTCTTTTTTACGTTAGAGTTCTCTTTTAAAGCCCTTTATTCACAATTGCTTACCCAAGCTACAAAAGCAACCTACGAAGAGCCAGTGAAAAAGATTTACCTGTGGGTACAAAGCACGGAAGCGATAAATGAACATAAAGATCTAAAGATGATCAAACAGCAAGGAGATAAGTATCTGCTTGCCATAACACGCTGGGGAGCCTTTACCAAAACTTTACTCACACTGCCAAGCGATACGATGCAGATAGAAAGTATCTCCGGTAATGATAACATTGCAGTTTCTGTTTTAATGCCAAAAGAGCAGTCGTTAGAAAAAGCCTATAGTCATCACTTGTATGATTCAACCATAGTGACAAACACTCATCTTAAAAGAGAGGTCAATCTCATGCCTGTAGATAAAGTTTTAGACTATATTGCAGCCTGTCGTAAAAATGACATTGAAGTAGAGCATGTTTATGATTATTAATCGCCTAAAAGCTTTTGCACGTTTTGTTATGAAAACAGTGTTTCTACTTATAGCAATCGTTGTGATATGGATCGTTGGTTCACGCTTATATGCTTTCTATCAAGAAGATAGTGCAGCACAAAGCATTGCACCTAAAGAAGGAAAATTTGTCTCTATAGACACAGAAGGAAGTAAACAGGTTTACATACAAGTTTTTGGTCCAGAAGATGCACCTATCACAAATTTACCCATATCATTGGTTGAAACTGGACTGAACAGCAGATCGAACTCGC
>JBDLHW010000291.1:0-1700 GCA_039715155.1 Campylobacterota bacterium
GCTTTAATATAGAAAGGAAGTTTAAGTTACTTTTTTATCTCGTGGCGAAGGTTGTCTATAAATGCGGGTATATCTTCATCTTCAACCCAGCCACTTAAATCTCCGTAAAACTCATCAATAGAAGCTTGTTCTATAAGTGGAATCTTAGTCGATAAAAACTCATGAAGTTTATGAGAGAGCTCCTGATAGAGTGACATATTTGGAGCTTTAATGATTAGGTGAGGACAGAGTTGCAGAGCTTCACGTATGCTCATGGCAGTTTTTATTCCATACTCACGTGCTTCATAACTTGAAGTTGTTAATATCCCTCTTACTTTTCCATCTGCATCTTTAAAGGCATCTATATCGTCATCTTTGGCTTCATATGCTTTATAAAAAGTAGGTACAAATGAGCCGGAATTTTCAAAATTTACAGTCTGGTTCTTTGCTTCTTTATTAAATATTTTTGTATCACTGCGTCCGCCAATAGCAATGGGCATATGCTCCAGAGATGGGTCGATAATTCTAGCGGCACTGGCAAAAAAACAGTCTATATCTATATGGATTTTCATAATATAATTTTACTACTTTAAATAAAAAATTTAGATTTTATGACAAATTGACTATAATTTCGTAAAAAATCGGAGAATTAATAAAATGGCACAGGTACCTGCAGATATCAGATGTTTAAATGAAGAGTGTATCGCAAAAGAGGATTGTCAGCGTCAAGTAATAGCAAAAAATGATACGGCACGTGAGATTCAAGAGTTTGGTGGGTCAGCTGCAAAAAAATGTGGAAAATTTATACAAAAATAGAGATAATTTTGAGATATTTACTACTAAGCTTCGTACTTCTTTTTTCTGCTTGCAGCCTTAAGGACTACGAGCATACAGAATCAAAAATAATTATTATAAAATCACCTAAAATAAAATTTGCTGACCTTGGATATATTCGTAACAGTGATAAAGCAGTGGAACTTGAACTTTTTGTAGCCGGAAAGGTTATAGAAAAGTTCAGTGTTAACCACCTTATATGTGTAAGTGGTGGCTGTATGAGTAAAAGTGGATTTAATGAAGATTACCTAAACAGAGCCTACCCTGATGAAATACTCCAAAATATACTTTTAGGTCATGAGATTTATGATGGAAAAAACAGAGTCAAAACGCAAGATGGTTTTGAGCAAAAGATAGAAGATGAAAACGTAAATATAGTATATAGAGTAAGTTCAAACACGATATTTTTTAAAGATAGAAAAAATTCAATAATATTTAAAATCAAGGATACAAAATAATGGCATCAAAAAAATTTGTAGGAGCACACTGCTCAGCATCAGGTGGAGTATTTAATGCAGTAACAAATGCAGAGGCTATCGGAGCAAAAGCATTCGCCCTTTTTACTAAAAACCAGAGACAGTGGGTCGCTAAAGATTTAGATACTGAGACGATAGACAAGTTTAAAAGTGCTTTAGAAAAATCTGGAATACTTCCTAAACATGTTCTTCCGCATGATTCTTATCTGATTAACCTAGGTCATCCTGAAGTTGAAAAGTTAGAAAAATCTAGAGCTGCTTTTATCGATGAGTTAGAGCGTTGTGAGCAGTTGGGACTAGATAGACTAAACTTTCACCCAGGAAGTCATTTAGCAAAAGTGAGTAAAAAAGATAAAGACAACAGAGAGATTATGCAACCTATCGAAGATGTATGTTTAGATGTTATCGCTG
>JBDLHW010000292.1:0-1686 GCA_039715155.1 Campylobacterota bacterium
TACACAACCCTTCATACAAAATGGAATGAAAAATATCCTAATGATTCTAAAGATTTTTTAGGAGATGATATTACTTTACTAAAAACTGATGTTGATGTAGCAATGAAATCAGCTATGATTATTTGGGAATATCAAAATTTAAATTCTATCGCTATATCTAAAACATCAGTGAAAGAAGTTTCATATATTGTTAATGGTGGTTATAATGGACTCTCAAAGAGAAAAATTTATACAAAAAAAGCATATGAAGTTTTAGAAAAGGAATTTAAAAAATGAAGTGGATTTTCTTTTTAGTAACATGTACTTATTTGATGAGTTCTGGATTTGATGATAGAGAAATTATATCAAAGGGGAGAATCTCATTTACATATAAAGGTAATGATAATTATGCATATATCCTTAGTAATAATGGAAAATATCTTTTTGATATATATCAGGAAGATGGAGGGATAATGGAAGTTAAGTTGTTATTGGAAGATGAAAATATTACGACTATACTGATGGGCACATATCATAATATACCCTCACCAGATATAAAATGTGAAGAAGTATCTGCGATGTGGTATAACATATATTTCTATATGGCATATGACACTTTTATGCTTAAATTAATGATAGACAATCAATTTGGATATGATGGAAATGTCATGTGTGAAAAAGAAGTTTACCCACATAAAACAATGAAATCTTTAAGAACAAAACTTAACAGCTTAAAGATAACAAATAAATTAATTTTAGATTCATTGGAAAAATTTATAAATCCAACCTATGGACAAAAGTATGATAGTAAATTTACTTTTAAAGATTCTTCTTTTGATTTGGCAACATTAAAAGAGATTTTAAATGATATTAGACTTAGTAAAAAAACCCTTACCCAATACAACAACATCGCCTACTACCTCCAAAAAGCAGGAGCAAATGAAGAGGCCATCTATCTACTTGAAAAGATACTCAAAAAGTTTCCAAATCGCACTGTTGCATACTATAACTTAGGTGATGCGTATTGGGTATTGGGAGAGAAGGAAAAGGCAGTAAAGGCTTATGGAACTTATATAGAACAGATGAAAGCAAAAGGGAAAAGTGGGAAGATACCTAAGATTGTATTGGATCGGTTTAATAGAAAGTAGGGTCTTGTACTTATTTTTAAATTTATTTGATACGATTTTGCATTTTGGTGTTGTGAGGACACAACACCCTACGGTTGCTTATGTTATTTGAATATGTTGGTGTAGGGTGTTTGTCTCCTGACAACACCTTAAATTTGCACACAATAAACCTACAGTACTTCCACCGATCCTGCACTGGCACAAGCAACTTTACTTCCATCGCTTAGATCCCATACTCTTACTTCTGCATCTGTTGTGAGTTTGTGCAGGGTTTTGTTTGTGACGTCTGTGGCTGTGTCGAAGCCTTGGTTGGTTGATGAACATGCTGCTAATGTGTTGGTAGTAGGAGAAGGGGGATTTATTGTTTCATTTGGGGTTGTATCTGTCGGCACAGTTCCCGTAGAACCACCACCGCCACCACCACATGCTGTGAGTGCTAGCGTAAGCGTTGTCAGGGTTGTAAGTTTTAAAAGTGTGTTTGTCATATTAGTTTTCATATTAGTTTCCTCCTAGAGTCATGTCATCAGAGAGTGGAAGTTCTATGAGTATCATCTTTTCATTGTTGTTTGTAACGATGCTT
>JBDLHW010000293.1:0-1684 GCA_039715155.1 Campylobacterota bacterium
AAAGTACTTAAATCCTCCTCCAATTGTATAAGGCTGTATTTTACAGCCTCTTTATAATCACCTCTTTTATGAGCCTCTTCTGCCTTATTATGGTTTGGACCATGTGCCAATAGTAGTGTCATCCCTAAAAAGACAATATAAAATAATAACTTTTTCATTTATATTCCTTAAAAATTATTTTAATATTTTGTATGTGCTGAGCAGATGGACATATTCAATAGTTCCTTAAGACACTTTTAATCTAAGAGATAGATATTGTCATTCTCTTTAATGACTCCAGACTCCACAACCTTTGCGAAAATACCTCTATCTTCTTTGAGCAGTTTTGGAAGTTTAGCATCTACTTTTGTCAAACTCTTACAAAGTGTACAGTGAATACTGATCTCTAAAATCACAGTACCTATTTTAAGTCTGGTTCCTGTAGACAAACGGTATGGATTATAATCTATCAGGAGATTCTCACCTAATGCACCATGATCCACATCAATACCATGAGAACTTACAAGCTTGTAGCTATCTAAAGATGTTAGGAGTACGGACCTCTCTACATTTTTACCGTAGTGTTTATCTTTTAAAATACCTTGATCATCCAGTTTCAGTTCTGTGGTGGGAGTACGCGCATTTAGCGTAGAGTAAAATAGTGAGATTATCTTACCGGTTTTAGTCATTTTTACCTACTTTTACTCTATATCGTTGTAGGCTTTGCTGCTGACCAGCTGCAATGTTTTAAGGAATTTTGCTTCATCCCTGTAGCCCACTTCATCATATACAAGTTCTCCATTTTCATCAAAAAACAGACAACTTGGATACATGGGGTAGCCAATTTCTTTTGCAAATTTAAGCTTCGAAGCTTTAAAACCGTCAAACGAGACAAGCTCTTTATCTCTGACATTAATATCTACAAAAATAAAATCTTTTTTTATGGCTGCTTTTACCGTCTCATCATCAAAAGTAAACTCTTGCATATTGAGACAGTAATTACATCCTGTAATGTGCAAAAAAACCAAAATGTGCTTATTGGTTTTTTTTGCTTCAACTACGAGTTTATCAAGATCGACATCGTTAGCAAAAGTCATGCTAACAACAGTCAAGAGCATGAGAATAAGTCTTTTTATATACACTTATTTTACGCTGCTTCTGCTTCTGCTTCTGCTGTTTCTGACTCTGCTGCCTCTTCATCTTCTTCATCTTCGTCATCATCACCCTCACCACTATAGTCGATCAGGTCATCTTCATCGAACATCTCTAGCTCTTCATAAGATCTAAATACATTTGACGGACTAAGAATATAGTACAAGTCTTTATCTCTAAACTCATCCAGAGTAACTTCTTTTGTAATGTAATCTGCAATAACGCCATCTTCCATTTTTGCCAGAACTCTGTCTTTAAGCAATGCAAAGTATTGTACAGACTCATCTGCAGCTGTTTTGTCTGTAATGAACCCATGTCCTGGAACTAAGTGATTCCACTCTCTTGATTTTATAGAGTTTATTGCATTAATCTGACCAACAACAATACCATCTCTATTTGACGTTACCCTACCGTTCATGATAACATCAGCTGCTAAAACAACTTTATCATCAGGCAGATAGAGGTACCAGTCCTCTTCAGAGTGAACATAACCAACTTTTACATACTCAAACTTTACACCAGAGATTTCAAATTCAGTTGTATCTTCAAACTC
>JBDLHW010000294.1:0-1677 GCA_039715155.1 Campylobacterota bacterium
TGTGATACGCTGATCATATGACTGCCCCATCTTGTTTTAGGTATTCTTCTTGAAAAGGATCTTTCTGCCACGTATCTTTGTACTTTTCTTGTAAGGAAACCCTTTTGTAAACCTACCAAACTCTCCTTTTTTAAAAGGCATCATCAAGAGCTCAATATCCATGACCTTGGTTTTTACAAGAGAGTAACGCTCCTCTTGAAAACGTCTCAGTTTGGCATCTTGTAAAAAAGCTATATCCCCTGCCCCCATTCCTGCATCTTCAGGTTCTGCCATACGCCTTACTTTACGTAAAGCAGGTAGCCACATCATAAATTTATGTGATTTTTTGGGGTCAAGATAAGATGTCATTAAAATACCGATACCATTCAGTTTCCCCGAGCGCATAATAACAAGATCTTTAGATTCAGTCACACCGTCCTTATATTCATTCGATAAAAAACGTTCGACGGCATTGACCCTTGGCTTCACACCTACTGACCTACTCACTACAATGATACTGCTTCGTTTTTTCTTCTTTATCATGATGTTTTTAACATAGAGAGAGTGATTGACGTTATAACTTTTCTTTGCAATCTCTTTGGCACTTATAGCGTAAAGATCCAGAGATAAAAGGAGGGGGATAGTAAAAATAAATAAGAATTTTTTCATCTATAATTTCCTTAGATTCAATGATAATAGAAATAAGTCTATATTTCTATTATATCAAAATCTATGAAAAGGGGTTTCGTTGAAAAGATGCAGCTTGTATTTAATAACAAAAGAAGGACACAGCTACTTTACATAGTTTTAAACCCACTTACACTTCACCTCTAATTTGATACGTAATATCTCCTGCACCAAAGGCACTTACCAATCCTTCAGAATATTCTCTAATGACATTTCCGTCACGTAACACTTTGACTATACCGTCTTCTTTGGTCACCGAGTCTGCCATCAAAAGTTTATAACGTGAAAATGCACCTTTTAGGTCTATGTCTACTTCGAGTTCACCTGCTGCCCATATAGGTAAGATGACCAGTTCATCAAGCCCTTCAAAACACTCTACAAAAGCTTGTAAATTATCCATCGTTCTTGAGTATTTGTGTGGTTGCCAGATCACATTTAGTTTTGTGAATTCACGTAAACTTTTATAGGTCTGCAAAGATTCCATAGTGACTTTTATCTCTGTTGGATGATGTCCATAGTCATCGATCACGACACAGTTTTCTCTATTTTGTACAATGTCAAAACGTTTTTTAATACCTTTGTAATTTAAAAGGTTTGTTCTTATATCCTCTACATTTTCACCTAACTTTAACGCAGAGAGTATAGCAAGTGCTGCATCAAGTGCAATGTGATCTCCAAAACCAAAGACTTCAAAAACACCTAGATCCAGAAGTTCAAATTTAGTATGTGGTTCACCTTCAACTAAAACAAATTCTATATTTTTGATATCTCGTGATGGATAAAGTTTTATACTTTCAAAATCAAGTGAGGCAAGAAACTCATCTTCAGCATTGATCACACGTATCTGTGCCAAAGACAAAAAGTTTCTGTAAGCATTGTAAAAACGTTCTTCATCATACTCATAGTACTCCATATGTTCAGGCTCAACATTGGTGACTATGGCTAGATGAGGATTTGAATTTAAAAAACTCTCATCACTTTCATCTGCTTCAAAAACAACTTTACTGTTAG
>JBDLHW010000295.1:0-1667 GCA_039715155.1 Campylobacterota bacterium
AAGTTTGTATTTTTTAAATGGGCGCAGAGACTGAATGCAACTACAGATGATGGCATTATAAGTTCAAAAGAGTCACGCTATAATGTTCACGCTATGAGGGACGTGTGTGACCTGCTTGTAATTGGTGGAAATACAGTTAGAGTAGATAGACCAACACTTGATGCAAGGTTAGTGGACGGTAAAGCACCAGATATTTTAATCATCTCAAAGCGGAAAGATTTTGATAGAACTATTCCTCTTTTTAGTGTTGAGGGAAGAGAAGTTTTTATAGAAGATAATTTCTCAAAACTGGAGAGTTATAAAAATGTCATGATAGAGGGGAGTTCAAAAATGTATGAACTGACTCGTGATATGGTTGATTATTATCTGTGTTACTTAGCACCAACTTTTGGTGGTAAAAGTGGGTTTGTAAACTTAGATGATAAATTTGAAATTTTAAATATACAAAAAGAGATACAAGATATAATTATGTGGATGAATAGAGACGAGAAGGACATTAATGAGTAGTCACGGTAAACAAAACGCACAAAAGCAAGAAAAAATTGTATCGATGTTTGATGATATTGCACCAACGTATGACACCGCAAATCGTGTTATGAGTATGGGTGTTGATAAGAGTTGGAGACGTAAAGCTTGTGATTTAGCATATAAATATAGTGCTCAAGAGTCTCTTGATAGAATTGTTGATGTGGCCTGTGGAACTGGCGATATGATGGACTTCTGGAGAAGTAGAGCAGAAGTTAACGGTGTCGCAATCGGTGAGATTGTTGGAGTTGATCCATCTGTGGGTATGGTTGATGTTGCACGTGAGAAATACCCTAAGTTTAATTATCATATCTCTAAAGCTACAGAGATTCCACTTAAAGATGAGAGTAGTGATATTTTGAGTATCACTTATGGGATTAGAAATGTAGTTGAGAGAGAAAAGGCTCTAGAAGAGTTTAATCGTGTTCTTAAAAAAGATGGTTTGGTTGTTATACTGGAGTTTATGAAAAATGAGAATCCTTCATTTCTTGGAAAAATAATGAACTACTATACAAATAACATACTTCCAAAAGTTGGTGGTTTTATCTCTAAAAATTTAGAAGCATATGAGTATTTACCAAACTCTATTGAGGACTTCTCAACAGTAGAAAATATGCAGAATGAACTTGAAGCCGCTGGTTTTGAGATGCTCTACACTAAAAGCTTTTCTATGGATATTTCTACTCTTCTTATAGCTCGTAAAAAGTAGAAAGTTTCTATGAATGCACTAAGTGTATCTTCATTAAATGAGCAGATTAAAAGTCTGCTTGAAGAGAGTTTTAGCCGCGTCTTAGTTGAAGGTGAACTCTCACGTATTACTTTTCACAACTCCGAACATATCTACTTTACTCTAAAAGATTCTAGTTCAGCTATTAGCTGTGTAATGTTTAGGGGAAACGCGTCAAAACTAAAGTTTCGTCTTGAAGAGGGTATGAAAGTTATCCTTGATGGTGCTATCACTCTCTATAAACCACGAGGCTCTTACCAGATAAACTGTTTCACTGTTCAACCATCAGGACAGGGTGCTTTAGCCTTAGCGTATGAGCAACTGAAGCAGAAACTCTCTGAGCAAAACTATTTCAACCCTGAAATAAAAAAACAACTTCCAAAATTTCCTAAAAAGATTGCTCTTATTACCTCTG
>JBDLHW010000296.1:0-1660 GCA_039715155.1 Campylobacterota bacterium
AATAGCAGTACGAAGTTTAGGGTTCATGTCCGGGTCCATACCACCCTCTTTGGCTGCCATAGTGATGATCTTACCTAGTTTAGGAAAGACTCTTGACATCGTTCCCCATCTTTTCATTTTAGCGGCTTTTCTGTATTCAAATGCTCTACCCATAGTGATTATCCTCAATATAAAATTATGTGATTATACTCCATTGTCGCTTAATGCATTTGAGAGATAGTACGCTATTTTTTAAAAAGCGTCCAGTATAGATTTTCTTATATCAAATCCAAAGTTTCTTGTACTGTTTAGAGGGATTTATTATATAATCATAGAAAAATAATCCCTTTGTTTCAAAACTTTAAGGAGTAAAATTGACCTATGTTGTCCCTAACTTTTTTATAGACAATAAGCACCAAAGTCTACACCAAGCAGGTTCTTTGTATTGTTTAAATTATATGAGTAAAACAAAAAGTGATTTTGTCTCCATACGTACGACGATGCACTGTATGATTATGATGCTTGAGGGGGAGAAGATTGCCCATTTGAAAGATGGGGATATATCTATCTCTTCAAGTGAGATATGTTTTTTAACACAAAATAACTACTTTTTGAGTGAGAGACTGACCAAAGAAGGGAAGTATAAGTCTCTACTGGTCTATTTTGATGATGACTTTGTGGCTGATTTTGTGCAAAAGTACAAGATAGATGTTCGAAGTTCTCAGCAAAAAGATGTTGTGACAGTCAATTATAAGCGTAAAGAGTATTATCACCATTGTCTGAAGGATCTAAGTAGATATCTTATGAGTGAACTTGATGCACACTTTATCAGGTTAAAAGTTGAAGAGATACTACTACATGCTTTGAGAGAAAAGCCCAAAGAACTAGGTCAGTTTTTAGCTACAATTCTTGCTAGTAGTCAAGACAGAATCAAGTATATTTTGGAATCCAATATAGATTTGTTAAAAAGTATAGAAGATATGTATCGTATAACAAGACTCTCAGAGGGCGCATTGAGAAGGTACATCAAAAAGATCTATAGGGTTACACCTAAAGTATGGCTAGATAGACAAAGACTTGAACGTTCAGTTGTAATGTTGAAAAATACAGACCAAAGCATTTCACAGATAGCAGCAGAGTGTGGTTATAGCACTGTATCTTGGTTTATCGCCCAGTTTAAAAACCAGTATGGTCAAACACCCAAAGTGTTTCGTAATATAGAAGAAAATATCTGATATAAAACATCATTTTTCTTATACTCTTTTGGAATATTGTATGATAAACTTGAAACAAAAAAGGATATTAAATATGAAAAAGATAATAAAGAGTTCGGTAGTTGCAGGGCTGTTATTTGGCACAGCGTTAATAGCTGACGGGTTTACACTAAAAAGTGACGATATGTTTGGACAGATGAGTACCTCTCAGGTCTTTAACGGGTTTGGATGTACAGGCAAAAACATCTCACCCCAACTTACTTGGAGTCATGCGCCAAAAGGTACAAAAAGTTTTGCAGTGACGATGTATGACCCTGATGCACCTACAGGTAGCGGATGGTGGCATTGGCTTGTTTTTAATATCTCTCAAGAAACCCAAGGATTAGAAGTTGGTGTAAGTGGGCAAGATAAGATGCCAAAGGGTGCTGTAGAGAGTAAAACAGACTATGGTACTTTTGCGTTTGGTG
>JBDLHW010000297.1:0-1656 GCA_039715155.1 Campylobacterota bacterium
CAAGTAGTAAAAATGGTGGAAACTCTTATGCTGTACGTGGTATGTTTGACTGGACTGAAAAACTTCACTTAGAAGCTTCTTATGCAATGACTGAAAATGCTAAAGATACTAGTCTGGCAGGTGATAAAACTACAGGTGGTGAAGATTACTCGAATATTAATATTGGTCTTGATTCAAACTTAGGTGAATTAAGTCTTAAAGCTGAGTATTTTAATGCAAAAAACATTAAAGGTAAAGATGGTTATGATCAGCAAGTGTATACTGCTACTGCTGGTTATTTTGTAACACCAGCTTTAGAACTAGTGGCTAAGCATATGCAAGGTTCTGCTCAAGGAAATGGTGCTGATACAGATTTAGGAAACACTTATATCGGTGCAAATATTTTTATGTCAATGCCTTACCAAGATTTTTCTCGTAAAGCTAAACGTATGAGAAATCAGCATAAAGTTGTACTTAACTACATCGTTGCAAGTGGTGATACTGATGGAGTATGGAATGGTTTAAAAGGTTATAAAGACGATGCATTTATAGCTCAGTACCAATTCAAATTCTAGAGATAAATTAAAATAAAGGTTACGCTTTGAAGTCACTTCTAATCTTTTTAGTATTAATTCAATTTCTCCTCGCTTTTGACTACTCTTTAGAACCAAAGAAGGTCAGTGAGACTACTCACTGCTTCTTTGGTCTAAGTGAAGTGATGGATGAGCGTAACAATGGAAATATGTCCAACTCCTGTTTTGTTAACATGGGGACCAGCTATCTTGTGATAGATAGTGGTCCTACATATTCATACGCTCTCCAAGCGTATGAAAAAATGAAACAAATAAAAAATCTTCCAATATCTTATGTTATCAATACTCACATTCATGATGATCACTGGCTCGGTAATGCTTACTACAGAGAAATAGGTGTAAAGATTATAGGTTCTCATGCATTTAAAGATGAAGTAAAAGTTGATATGACAAGAATGCAAAGAAGAATATCTCCAGAAGCTTATGAGAAAACAACACAAGAGTTTCCTACTGTTTTTGTAGAAGAAGAGAAAATTTTAAAGATAGATGGTAAAAAAGTTCATATAGTCAGTGTAAATAAAAAAGCTCATACAGGTAGTGACCTTTTCGTTTATATTCCTAGTGAAAAAATGGTTTTTGTAGGTGATTTGGTATTTAATGATAGAATTCCTTCTATACGTGACGGCAATCTCAAAGGGTGGATGGATACTCTTGATGAGATACGTGAGATGGATGTGAAGTTTATTATCGGTGGACATGGTGAGATAGTTGACAGAAGTTCGATTGATATGACTTATAATTATGTAAAAACATTGAGAGAAAGAGTTGTTGCTCTTTTAGAAGATGGCGAAGACATTGCTGATGTTATAAATATGGTAAAGATGGAAGAGTTTAAAAGTGTAAACTTTTATGACTCAATGCATAGACAGAATGTTGATATAGCTTATAGAATGTTGGAGTGGGGAGAGTGAGTAGATATGTCTTAGTCTTACTGCTGAGTCTCTCCTCTCTCTATGCAGTTGAATTTCACTCTTACGAAGATGCTTTGAAGCTGCAAAAAAAGAGTAATAAAATTATCATGATAGATGTAGTACGCAGTGGGTGTCAATACTGTGAAAAGATGGATAGAGAAGTATTTCAAGAC
>JBDLHW010000298.1:0-1654 GCA_039715155.1 Campylobacterota bacterium
TACAATAACAAATCCGAAATTGTAAATTTTTGTAACAACTCTTTTTAGAAGCTCTTTAGAGTCTATACCTTTATATGCGCTATCACTGTCTGGAAACATCATACCGATATCACCCAGTCCTGCGGCGCCTAAAAGAGCATCTATTAAGGCGTGAATGGCCACATCACCATCACTATGCGCTTTAAATCCATACTCTGATTCTATTTTCAGACCGCCAAGCCACATCTCGCCTTTGTCATCAAATGCATGAACATCAAAACCATTTCCGCTTAGGGTGTCAGTTGAAGGATTTTCAAGACAAGGTATTTTATTTAAATCATTGATATAAGTGATTTTATGAGCAGCTTCATCGCCTAAAATAAACTCTCTTTTCCCACCATTGGCTACTATTGCACTGCTCTCATCTGTATACTCTTTCTCAGTCTCAAGTGCATTTTTTAAAACTGATGTACGTGAGAGTTGCGGGGTCTGGATACGTTTTACTTCATCTCTATTAATTGTTTCATCGTCGTAGACTATAGTATCTGTTACTTTTAGATATGGAACAATGCAGTCACTTGAAGATTGCTTTGAGATAATAGCTTGAAGAAACTCATCACTTATACATGAACGAGCTATGTCACTTACAAGTACATACTCTGTTTCAACCTCTTTGAGAGCATTTTGCAGAGATTTTTGTCTACTGCTTGAGCCCTCAACAAAAGTGTAATCTGCATAGTTTTTCATAAACTCAATATCATCACTTGAAGAAGTGATAATTATTTTTTTAAAAAAACCTGTTATTTCTAGTTTTTGTGCTACAAATTTCCACAGTGGATCGTGACCAATTCTTAACCACTGCTTTTTTACATCCAGCTCAAAACGGCTAGAACTACCAGCAGCAAGTAAAACAAGTGTTAAATTAGACAATATTACTCCCGCCAATAAATGTGTTACGAAATTATACACTCTTATTTCTTTTTTTTATCTTGTGTGTGTAGATTTAGATGTATATATTTATAAATTATTTGCTCAAAGATTTGACTTAATGATAGTTTAACTTTATTTGATTATATTTCCACTATATATAAAAGTATTAAATATAAAATTTTAGGAGAATACTATGAGATCTTCATGGGTAAAAGAGCGTGAAAATGATTCTGTTCGTACACAGATGTACTACGCTAAACAAGGCATCATTACACAAGAGATGGAGTATGTTGCAAAAATAGAAGATTTGTCTCCAGAGCTAGTTCGTAGCGAGATAGCAAGAGGTAGATTAATCATACCTGCAAATGTAAACCACACATCATTAGAGCCAATGGCAATCGGAATTGCATCAACATGTAAAATTAATGCAAATATCGGTTCTTCTGCTATCGCATCAGATGTAATGGGTGAAGTTGAAAAGATGGAAGTCTCTCAACACTATAAAGCTGATACTGCAATGGACCTTTCAACTGGTGGTGATTTAGATGAGATTAGAAAAGCTGTAATCGGTGCTTCCAAGATTCCTATCGGAACGGTGCCTATTTATCAGATTTTACATGATGTTGGAAATAAGATTGAAGATTTAACTATAGAGGTTATGTTGGAAGTTCTTGAACGTCAAGCACAACAGGGTGTCTCTTACTTTACAATTCACGCAGGTTTCCTGCTAGAGACTATGCCTAAG
>JBDLHW010000299.1:0-1651 GCA_039715155.1 Campylobacterota bacterium
AACGCCTGGTCCCATTCCGAACCCAGAAGCTAAGCCCCTCATCGCTGATAATACTGCAGGTTTCACTTGTGGGAATGTAGGTCGTTGCCTAGTTCGTCAATTTTACTTCATACTTGCACTTCAAAATCTTATTCACGTACTATAGTACGCTTCATAATATTTTTAAGCACAACTATTTCGTAAAATAATTATAGTTTCTTTAACTGTATAATGATTTATCTATATCCCAATAATGTTCTATACTCTCTGTGTTGATTTTTTCTAATCTTTTTAAAAAATATTCTCTTGTAACTTCTTTAGCACCTAAACTTTTGAGGTGATCTGTGGGAACTTGACAGTCAATAAACTCATATCCCCACTCTTTTAAATGTTTTACAAGTACAGCATAGGCTGACTTTGATGCATCACTTACATCTGCAAACATTGATTCTCCGCAAAATACTTTTCCTATTACAATACCATATAGCCCACCGACTAATTGATTGTCCTGATAGCTTTCAATGGAGTGTGCTACACCCATTCTATGTAGGGACTCATATGCTTCTATGATATCTTCTTGAATCCATGTTCCATTTTGATTTGCTCTTGGAACTAATCCACATTTTCTAATTACATCTGAAAAGTTATAATCAAATCTATATTCAAATTTTTTCATGCTTTTTTTGAGTGAACGGCTGAGTTTAAAATCATCAAGTTCCATGATGAGTCTTGGATCTGGTGACCACCAGAGTATTGGTTCACCTTTCATATACCAAGGAAAGATTCCATTTTGATATGCTTTTATAAGTCTTAGTGGAGTTAAATCTCCACCCCAAGCAACTATTCCGTCTTTATTAGCACTATTGGGGTGAGGAAAGTTTAACTCATGTTTATTTATTTGTGGGATCAAGGGCTTGAAATTTTAATCTTAAGTCTGTGTCAAAATCTACTACTACTAGACCGCCATTTTTTAGTTGACCAAATAGGATCTCGTCACTTAGTTTATTTGTAATATTATCTTGTATATATCTCTTGAGTGGTCTAGCACCCATTTCAATAGAGTAGGCTTCATCTGCTATATATTGAACAGCTTCTGGGGTGAGAGTTACATTGATTTTTTTCTTTTTAAGATCTGCGTTTAACTCTTTAATGAATTTTTGTACTATACCTTTTACACTCTCTTCATTTAATTGCTCAAATTCAACTATTGAGTCAAGTCTATTTCTAAATTCTGGTGTGAAGAAAGATTTTAGCTCTTCATCTTTAGATATTGATGAGTCTTTATTGAAGCCCATAACACTTCTTGCTGTTGCTCCTATATTTGATGTCATAATAAGAATAACATTTTGAAAATCTGCTTTATAACCATTATTATCTGTAAGAGTGGCGTTATCCATAATCTGTAGTAAGATATTTATCAAATCCGGATGCGCTTTCTCTATCTCATCGAGAAGTAATACAGTGTATGGGTGCTTCTTTATAGCCTCTGTAAGCAGTCCACCCTGTTCATACCCAACGTAGCCAGGAGGTGCTCCAACTAAACGGCTAAGTGCATGTTTTTCCATATATTCACTCATATCAAATCTTATAAGTGCTTTTTCATCGTTGCACATAAATGATGCTATTGTTTTTGCTAACTCTGTTTTACCTACTCCTGTTGGTCCTAGGAATA